>CASERA010000302.1 GCA_949290175.1 uncultured Ruminococcus sp. | reverse complement strand
TTAAATCGGTCAGTCGTTCTGTTTCCCACCGACTTTCAGCATTTTTAGGCTTGCGTTAAATCCGACAGTACAAAAGAACATTGTTTGGAAAAATGTCTGGAGTGTGGTATCAAATTCAAAGAAAACAAGGTTAGCCTGTCGAAGTATCATATGAATTATGGAGAATATAAGTCCTCCGATTACCGGAGAAGGTATGGCATATTTTGAAAATAAAGGTACATGAGCCTTTATAGATTTTCCAATCAAAAGAAAAACGACAGCCAGTCCTAAAGATTGAATCATATTAAATTGAATTGTCATATAACAACCTCCTACACTAATTAAATATTCTGAATCCATCGTTAGTAACCTGTAAATTTAATTATATAAAGTTGGTATTTCATTTTCAAAAATCATAAGAAAAATATGAATGATATGACTGATTCATGAAATGCTTTGAATAAACTTAGAATGTTACTTTATAGAACAGATAATATGTATAATAATTTATTTGGTATACAATGTCAATGAAATATTTGTATAGAGATAAAAAACCTACCTTTTCAGTAAGGTATTTGATGCCTTTCCAGGTGTTAAAAATAAAATTGAAGTATGATAAGAAGCGGAAAGAAACCATATATAGAGATTTCTTTCCGCTTTTTAGCGATAAGAGGGGAATAGTACCTCCGTAACAACTTATATGTATTCCAGCTTTTCAAAATAATGCATCAGAATATCAGGACAGTTTTCGATGCCTAGTTTTGATGTGTCCAGAATCAAATGATAGTCATTCACGTCACCCCAGGTTTTTCCAGTATGTTCGTAATAATATGCGGCACGCTGCGCATCGGTTTCTTCGATTTTTCTTTTTGCGTCTTCGTAAGAAAGATTTTCAAGTTCCGTAATTCTGTGGATACGATCTTCTTTGTCTGCACATACAAAAATATTCAGGACATTCATTTTATCTTTTAGTATATCAGAAGCACATCTCCCGAGAATAATACATGGCTTGGAAGCAAGTTCACGAATGGCTTCCGCTTCAGTGTCATACATGTGGTCATTCATCTTCTGCTCAATATATGCTCTATCATATACTGGAATATTCAGTCTTTTGGAAATCTCTTCTGCGATGATACTGGCGCCCGTTCCAAAACGGCGGCTCATAGTAATTACTAATTTCATATGAATTCCTCCTTCGTGCGTATTCCGGAAAATCTGTTTTTGTAGTGCTGGTATAGAAAAACTGCCTCCCTCCGGAATTAGTCATATTATACCATAAACAGAGGAAGACAGTACAAAAATTCTTATAATTTTGCAGAAATTTTAGATTTCTGAGGAAAAATCATTGATAGAAGTAACAAGTTTATTGCAGATTTCTTTCAACTCTTCAAGCTGGCTGGCGTGGAGCGCAGATTTCACGCCGAAATTCTCGGTCAGGAGAGTTATGTTTTTCAGCTCTGCAAGTTTTGCTTCCATTACTTTTGCTGATTGTGGGGCCCAGCTTCCGTTTCCGAGTACTGCAACGGTTCTGTTCTGAACCATGAGGGCTTTCATATCTTCTAGATAATTTGCCATCAAAGGATAGAGTCCATTGTTGTAAGTGGGTGCGGCAAGAACCAAATGACTATATTTGAAACTGTCTGAAATCAGTTCAGATATATGAGTTTTGGAGATATTATGAATTTTAATGTTTGTAATTCCTGCATCTGCGAGCATAACAGAAAGTACATTGACCATATTTTCTGTATTGCCGTACATAGAAGCGTAGGCAATCATAACACCGGTTGTTTCCGGCTCATATTTACTCCAGATATTATATTTTTCAAGCAGATAGTCAAGATTGGTTCTCCATACCGGACCATGCAGAGGACAAATGATACTAATATCCAGGTTTGCAGCTTTCTTCAGTACATTCTGAACCTGCGTTCCATATTTTCCTACAATATTTGTATAATAGCGGCGGGCCTCATCCAGAAAATCACGCTCAAAATCCACTTCATCATTGAAAAGAGTACCGTCCAGGGCACCAAAGGTTCCGAAGGCATCTGCAGAGAAAAGCACTTTATCTGTTTCATCATAAGTCATCATTGCTTCCGGCCAGTGGACCATAGGGGCCATTACGAAGTGAAGTGTATGCTTGCCACAGGAGAATGTATCCCCTTCTTTTATGATGATTTTCTTATCTGTCAAATCCATGCCATAGAACTGGTCAATTAGAGGGAATGTTTTTGCATTTCCAATAATTTTCATATCGGGATAGCGCAGATGTAAATCCTCAATCAAAGAACAGTGATCCGGCTCCATGTGATTCACTACCAGATAATCCAGAGTTCTTCCATTTAGAACTGCGGTTACATTTTCAAGGAACTGTCTTCCTATTGCAGCATCGATGGTATCAAACAAAACCGTCTTTTCATCCAAAAGCAGGTAGGAATTATAGGAAACACCTTTTTGAAGTGGAAAAATATTTTCAAATAATTCCAGACGACGGTCATTGCCGCCTACCCAGTATAAATCTTCTGTTACTTTTCTGATACAATGCATTCTAAAGATCCTCCTTTTATTTCATCTATGCGGATGCCTGCGCATAGAACTCTACAATATTACAGTTAACATTTTAACACAAACGGACAAATTGGCAATATACGTATTTATTTTTGTACATATTTTATGCTCGTGTTGCTGTCTTTTTTCTGATACAGAAGTTTATAAAACCCGGTATGAGAGCCGGAATCATGTACAAATTGAGGGGACAGATTAGAAAAGGAATCTGGATATTGAAATCTTATCGCTTCCAGCTTATATTAATAATAACAGACAAATGTCTGATAAGCTTGACAATTAGAGTTAGAGAAAGGCAGGTATGACAATGTTATTTGTATGTTATCCAAAATGCACGACATGTAAACGTGCAAAAAAATGGCTGGACGAGCATGGAAAAGAATATGAGTTAAGAGATATCAAAGAGGAAAATCCGACAGCGGAAGAAATTCGGGAATGGTATCACAAAAGCGGGCTTCCACTGAAACGTTTTTTCAATACCAGCGGGCAGCTTTATAAAGAGATGAAGTTAAAAGATAAACTTTTAGATATGAGTGAAGAAGAGCAGATCCAGCTGCTGGCATCGGATGGGATGCTTGTTAAACGCCCAATTGTTGTAGATGGAGAAAAGGTACTTGTGGGATTTAAAGAAACTGAGTGGAAAGATTTCTAAAAAAGACTGCTGCTGTAACAATAGAGGTTACAGCAGTTTCTTTTTAGTTCAAATACAGAGGGGATGTAGATGGAGAAATGCCACGGGTTTTTAACTATTTCTTTCTTCCGGTAAACATTCGGATAAGAAGGTAGAGAAAAATCAAACTAAAAAGTAAGTAGCCTAAAAAGCTAACCCAGGGAATGCCAAACCATTTGGGAAGCGTCTGGATATCACAGGTTAAACTTGCTCCAATGAAAAGGGCAGAGGCAAGAATAGTCAAAAAAAGATGATTGGCGATATGGTGGACATTATTGCGGATTACATCGCTGTCGGTAAATTCCAGGTTAAGCTGTGCCTGCCCGTTTTTGGTAATATTCAAAAGGTCAGAAATCTGTGCAGGAATGTCCAGGGATTTATCCAGGGAGGTATATATCTGACGGCCTTTGTGCTTTAGAAGTTGTTTCGGGTTCAAGTCTTTAAAAAGTAATGTGGACATATGCAGAGAAAGTATTTGCATCAGATTGACTTCTGGCGAACAGGAGCTTAAAGTTCCTTCCATTGTAATCATACTTCTGGCAAGGAGTGTGACATCTGGCGTGATGGCGAGTTGATGGTCTTTAACAAGCTGAAGCAGACGTTCCATCAAAGCACTGAGCCGCATGGTACCAAAATCCATAGAAACATACTTACTGACAATGTCATCAATATCTGTATACAGGCGGGCATGGTTAATCCGCTCCTGCGGCTCGCCAAATGCCAGCAGTACATTTTTCAATGTATAAATATCATGCTCCAGAAGTGCAGTAATCGCTTTTCTAAGAAGCAGTTTGGTATTTGCAGAAAGGTGTCCGGTCATTCCCAAATCCAGCCAGGCAATTTTACCGCCGCAAATCCAGAGATTCCCGGGATGAGGATCTGCGTGGAAGAACCCGTCTTCCAGAATCTGTTTACAGTAGCTTTCTGCAGTTTTTTTCCCAATTTCCGTCATATCATATCCCAGATTTGTCAGTTCTTTTGTCCGGTCAATTTGAATTCCGTCAATATAGTCCATGACTAAGAGACGGGGAGTTGTCAGCTCGTGAAAAACGATAGGACAGGTGGTGTAGGCAATTTCCTTTTGATTGGAATAAAATAAATCCAGATTGTCGGCCTCTTTTTCAAAATCAATTTCTTCTTGAGTAGTTTTCCAGAGTTCATTTAATATAGTGTGGAAATCAATTAGATTTTTTGTTCTCAGAGTTATTTTCAAAATTCCAGCTGCCTTTTTTAAAAGACGGATATCGTTTTCCATTGTCTCATATATTGCAGGACGCTGTACTTTTAAAACAACCTTTGTGCCATTCAGGAGTATAGCCGGATGAACCTGGGCAATGGAGGCAGAGCCAAGAGGCTGTTTTGTAACAGATTTAAAAACTTCTGTAACAGGGCGCTTTAACTCAGTTTCCAGAATTGTGGAGACCAGCTCGAAGGGCATAGGCGTTACATCTGTACGAAGCCTTGTCAATTCCTTGCAATAATTTTCCGGGAGCATGTCTGAACGCATGGACATAATCTGTCCAAGTTTGACATAAGTTGGACCTAAATCTTCTAAAATTTTCCGTAATTTAACTGGAGTCAGACCGGAAGTAATGTGGTGCTTGTTTAATACATGAAGAATTTCTTTCAGCCGCCCGGAAGAGACGGCTGATTCTGACTGAAGCTCATGAGTATTAAGGATATTATCTGTATTATTCATAGGCATTGTTTTCCCCGTTCATTGCCTGTTCTGCCTGTGTGATTTTCTCTTTTAAAGCAGCAAGCTCTTCCGGCGTCATATGCTCCACAGAATTCATGGCATCTGTATAGTTTTTGGTGACCGTGACAGAGATGTTCTCTTTTATTTTTTCTTTGGCAGCATATTTTAGTTCTTCATTGAACACTTTTCCCTGTGCTACGGTCAGTTCGCCTTTTTCTACAAGCGTATCAATGATATCCTTTGCTGTTTCTGTTGTGGTAGCAATGGCTCCAACCCCTGCAAGAAACACCTTTTTTAATCCTTCACCAAATTCCATAATAACCATCCTTTCTACAAAAATCGAAGTACTTTTTCTTTATTATAGCACAAAAAAAGCGTGGGATTTACCAGAAAAATATAAAAAATATATAAAATAGAATTTCAGCAGTATATTTTATGCTATACTTTTGGAAGATGAAAAGCAATGGAGGTCATTATGATTAGAAAAATAGAAGAAAAAGATAAAAATGTATATCTGGAGATGGCTCACGAATTTTATCATTCACCGGCAGTTCTTCATCCGGTACCGGATGCTTACCTAGAGCGTACCTTTGAAGAGTGCATGAGAAGTGCTGACTATATAGAGTGCTACATCTTTGAGACAGATGGTGAGTATGCGGGATACGGATTGACTGCAAAGACATTCTCTCAGGAAGCAGGCGGTTATGTATACTGGCTGGAAGAATTGTATGTTCGAGAGAAGTACAGATCTAAAGGTCTTGGAAGAGAATTTTTTGAGATGATGGAAAAGAAAAAAGAAGACGGAGCAGCACGGCTCCGTCTGGAAGTAGAAGAGGATAATGTAAGGGCAATTGCTTTATATAAGCGAATGGGATATGATTTTCTGGATTACCGTCAGATGGTGAAAGAACTTCATGAGAAATAAGTAGTTTTAAATGGTACTCAGAGTGTCTAAAAGCCGGGTGTTATCTTCCGGCATCATGATACAGAAGCGGATATATTCTCCGTCCAAACATTGGAAAGAGGAGCAGTCCCGAATCATCAGCCCATTTTTGATACAAGTTTCAAATACCTGAGAGGAAGTTATGCCTTCTTTTTCTATTTTAACAAGAAAGAAGTTCGCATAGGGCTGATATGTTTTTAAGGCAGGCAGTTCTCTGAGACACCGGTACATTCGCTCTCGCTCGGAAAGAATCAGATTCCGGGTTTTTTGGATATATTCAGAATCCCGGAACATGATTTCTCCGGCAAATGCTCCGATACTGTTTAAAGACCAGGGAATCTGTTTTTCTTTTATCTCTTTTAGAAATCCGAGATTACCGGTAATGCCGTAACCAAATCTAAGTCCAGGGGCTGCAAAGAATTTTGAAACGCCGCGCAATACCATCAGATTCTGGAATTCTGTTGTAAGAGGTGCAGCACTGACAGTACTAATATCCGGAACAAATTCTATATAAGTTTCATCAATCATAACGAAAATATCCTGCTTTTGGCAAAAATCCAAAAGGCGGATAATCTCCTCTTTTTTGATGGCAGAGGAGGTAGGGTTGTTTGGATTGCAGATAATCAGAAAATCAAATCCTAAGCGAAGGGTACGGCAGAGGTCGTCTATATCTAAGATAAAATCTTGCTCTTCTTTCAGGTGGTAGTAATCCTGTTTGCTTCCTGAAAGAGTAAGCTCTCTGGAATATTCTGAATAGGTCGGGCCAAGAATCAGTGTATGTTCCGGTTTTTTCTGTTCAATCAGCAGGGCAATCAGTTCACTGGCCCCATTGCCCGGAAGAATAAATTCAGCAGGAACACAGCAGTAGGCTCCAAGGACCTCCCGAAGAGCGGTATATTCTCTGTCAGGATAAGAGGAGAGTAAATCCAGATGTTTGGCAATACACTCCTTTACATTTGCAGACAAGCCAAGAGGATTGACGTTCGCTCCGAAATTTACAATGCTGTTTTTATCCAATCCATAATATCTGCAGATTTTTTCGATGTCACTGCCATGGAATGCTGGTTTTGTATTCATGTATACAATCTCCTTTCAAAATCTTTGATTCCACCATTGCAAGAAATACTATATTAATGGTATAATTTATTATAACGTGCTTAGAAAAAAATGCAATGAAAGATAAATGAGTAGGTGACGAATTTGAAGAATAAAATTAAACGCCTTTCTAAAGGAGATTTTCATATTCCGCAACCGGAAATTATTTTCCCGGAGACACGGATTATTATGCGTGTAGGAGAAGGGGAGATGTACAGAGGAAGCTTTTCTCTTCAGAATCAGGGGCAGGGAACAATCCGTGGACTTGTATACCCATCTTCTTTTCGTGTGCACTGTGATGAACAGGGGTTTGATGGGAATACGGTGAATATTTCTTATACATATGACGGTTCCGGTCTGGTGCCGGGACACGTAGAACACGGGAAATTTACAATTGTCTGCAACGGCGGTGAATACGAGGTGGCATTTACCGCGATTATTGAAAAGCCATTTGTGATGACAACCTATGGGAAGGTTCAAAGTCTGGAGGATTTTAAAAAACTTTCTTTCCGTGATCCGGCAGAGGCAGAGAAGTTATTCCGCTCCCGGGATTTTTATGAGATTTTAAAATATGAAGATAAGAGGATACAGGCTCTGTATGATAATATGCGCAAATGGGAACTGGACCAGCAGGCTTTGGAAGAGTTTCTTGTCGGATGTAAACAGAAAGAAAAGATTTTTCTGACAATGGAAGAAGAAAGCCGGGCTTTTATTTCTCTTCTGGATTCCAGAAAGGATACCTTTACGATTAAAAAGAATACATGGGGATATTTGACAATCGATGTAAGGACAGAAGGGGATTTTTTAAGCGTAGAGCATACAAAGATTACAACAGAAGAATTTATCGGCAATGCGTATCGTCTGGAATATGTCATCAATTATGAGAAGCTCCATCAGGGAAGTAACTTTGGACAGGTTATCCTGGAATCTCCATATGAGACACTGACCTATGAGATTGTTGTGGAAAAAAATGTGGAAAGAGATGAGGAGCGCAGAGAGGCAGATAAAGAATTTGCGAGCATCCTTAGAAGATATCTGGTTTATGAGAGCGGAAAAATAGATATCAATACATGGATGGAGGAGTCCCTGAAGAAGATAGAGCATTTGAGAAGTCATGACGATACGAATGAGATGTATCTTCTTGTTCATGCTCATATTTGTTTGATTGGAAAACGTTTTGAAGAAGCAAAGGGTATTTTGGAATCTTACAATTACAACCGGTTTGCAATTGGTAAAAATGTAGAAGTCAGTTCCTATTATCTATATTTGACAACACTGCTGTCCAATGACAGCATCGGGCAGCGCAGAGTAGCGGAAGAGCTTTCCAAATCTTACATGAAGCATCCGGAAAGCTGGAAGATTCTCTGTATGCTTGTAAATGTAGATTCAGAATATAAGATTATCAGCGAACGTCTGCGTGCTCTGGAACATCATTTTTATGAGGAAAAGTCGCACAGCGTCTGGTTTTATCTGGAAGCATTTAAGTGTTTCCGGGAAAAGAGTTCTTCATTGAAGAAACTGGGTGTGTTTGAAGTGCGGGTGTTGTTTTTTGCGGCAAAGCATAAACTGATGACAAAAGAACTGGCGTTGTATACGGCGAATCTGGCAAGCCAGTTGAAGAATTTTGATCAATATCTGTATGAAACACTGGTACTGTCTTACAATATGTATGAAGAAACTATGATTCTAACGGCAATCTGTACCTTGCTGATTAAAGGGAACTGTATTGATAACAGTTGTTTTAAATGGTATGAAAAAGCGGTAGAATCAGAATTGAAGATTGCACAGCTTTATGAGTTCTATATGGTATCCATTAAAGAGGAAGGAATCCATAAGGCACTGCCGCGTTCTGTATATTTATACTTTATGCATGGAAACAATCTGGATCACCATAAAAGAGCATTGCTGTATTCTAACCTGATTACGTATGAGGACGAATCCAGCGAGATTTATGCTCATTATCGGGATGAGATGGAGGCATTTGCATGGAATCAGCTGGACAGGCGCCACGTAGATGAGATGCTGCGGATTATTTATAAACGTTTTATTATGGAAACGTCTATGGATTCAGAGCGCATTAAGGCACTGTATGATATTTGCCATGCATATGAGATTACCACCAAGGTTCCGAATATGAAATTCATTCATGTGATTGCAGAGGATGGAACCATTACCCAGAAAGTCCCATATACTGAAAAGGGAGCACAGGTATTCCTTTATGCTAAGACGGACAGGCTGGTGTGGGAAGGAAAAGACGGAAGGCACTATACGGATTCGATTCCGTACGAAAGTAAACGTCTCTTTTATGAACTCCGTTATATGGATATGTGTAAGAAATATATCAACAAGCTTCGGCAGAATAGGGAAGAAGAGGAAGTTCAGGAAATTACTCTGGATACTGTGAAGGAGCGAGGACTTGAGCATTACGGAGAAGATGAGATTTTAGGACTTTGCAGCAAAAAGATCAGAGAAACAAATTATGAATGTGATGATTTTCTAACGTACGTCTGCTTTGAGTTATTTAAAAAACGTCAGTACGACCGGGTGGTTCTTACCTATCTTGCAAACTATTACTGTGGCGCAACCAGTGATATGAAGTGGCTCTGGAGAGAAGCACGGGAATACGAGGTACACACGCAGAAACTGGCAGAGCGTATTATTACGCAGATGCTGTTTTCTGAGGAATTGTTTGGAGAGGTTCCTGTTTTTGAAGAATATTATCAGGAGGGGGCTTATTTCAGATTACAGCAGGCATATCTGGCATATATGTCCAGAGAATATGTGGTAGAAGAGCGTAAGATGAGCAGGAGCATCATTGATATTATCTGCCAGGAATATGAAAAGGGCGAGGAAACAATTGATATCTGTAAGATTGCAGTTCTGAAATATTATTCTGTACGAGAGTATAGTTCATCCTTGCGAAAGACTTTGAAGAAATTCTTACAGGAATTGTGTGGAAAACAGATTTATTTTCCGTTCTTCCTTGCATATGAGAAAGAATGGCTTATTGAACTTCAGTTATGGGATAAAACCCTGATTGAGTACAAGGGACAGAAAGGCAGCCGTGTTATGCTGTATTATCAGCTGCAGAAAGGCGGTTCAGAAGCAGTGGATTATTCGACAGAGGTGTTGACACCAATGTATGAAAATCTGTATGTGAAAAAATTTGTGCTGTTCTCCAATGAGCAGCTGAAATATTATTTTAAAGAAACAATTGACGGTAATACATACCGGAGTGATAAAGAAAGCTGTGTGAAGGAAACTAAATTCGGTGAAACCGGACGTTACGGACGGCTGAATGATATTCTGCTTTCAGACGGCAAAGAGAAGGAAATGAAGATGAAAGCATATGCAGAGGAAGATGCAATTGCTGCGCATATGTTTGAACAATATTAAGGAGGCTGTCTCCTATGGGACAAGGCAATATTATTGGTTATGAAATTAATGAAAAAACCTGTCAGATCAGCTTCTATAATGATGAAATGACAGAGCCGGAAACCATGGAAGTGGATACGGATAATTATCAGATTCCGTTGATCATTGGTAAACTCAGGGATACGTGGGCATATGGAAAAGAAGCAAAACGTCTTGTGACGATTAAAGAAGGATTTACAGTAAATCGTCTTTTGGACAAAAGTTTGGCGGGAGAAAAGATTGAATTTGGAGAAGAAACATACGATGCAGTATGGCTGCTTTCCAAGTTTATCCAACTGTCATTGCAGTCTTTTCCACAGATTGCCGGGATTGTTTTCAGTGTTCCGGAACTGACAGAGGAGCTGGCTCAGATGCTGAGGGGAATTGCGGTTCGTATGAATATTGATAAGAGACATATCTTTATTCAGGATTATAAAGAGAGTTTCTGCAACTACCTGTTTTATCAGCCGAAAGAGCTCTGGCAGTATGACGCAGCCCTTTTTTGCTGCGATAGAAATGAAATCAAAGCATTTATGTTAAGACGTCTGAAACCGGGGCTTGGCGGTGGAAAAACCACCTTTGTAACGGTAGATGAGGTTGCGAATGCACATATGAAAGAGCTTGCAGCAGTATATCCGGTACTGAATGAAGATAAGGCAAGAGAAGCAGATGTCAGGTTCTGCAAGTTTATTGAAAGTGTATTTGATAAGCGGATTGTCTCTTCTGTGTTTCTGACAGGTGAAGGGTTTGAAAACAACTGGTATCCCACATCTCTGCGCGTTCTCTGCAATGGACGCAGGGCGTTTATGGGGAATAACCTGTATAGTAAAGGAGCATGTTATACCGCATATCGGAAGATGTTCATGCATATAGAAGATCCGGTATATCTGTCAGAAGGTAAATTAACTGATCAGGTTACGGTAAATATGCGTGTGGACGGACAGGAGATGTGGTACCCTATTGTATCCTGGGGAGCTCACTGGTACGAGTCTAATAATCAGTGGGAAGTGCTTCTGGAAGATACGGAAGATATTGAACTGCATATAGAATCCCTGGTACAGGGAACATTAAAGACAGAGGTAATCCCGTTGGAACGTCTGCCGAAACGGGGAGAGTATTCTATGCGGCTTCAGATTGAAACTTTGTTCCTGGATGAGAAAACATGTAAAATTACGGTGCGGGATGTGGGATTTGGAGAATTCTTTCCGCCGACGGATTTTCAGGAAGAGAAGACGATACATTTAGGAGGAAATGATGGGAAATTTAATTCTTT
>CASERA010000301.1 GCA_949290175.1 uncultured Ruminococcus sp. | reverse complement strand
TTAGCATATACAACCGGAACAAAAAATACTGACACCACTGTGAAGACAATAGCCAGTAGATACTTCCAATTCCTCTTCATCGTCATTCTCCTCCTTTATTCGCATTATTCAATTGTAAACTGCATCATATTGGCGGACCTCTCTCCTTCGCCACACTGCTGCCCTCCTATTCCCCAATCTTTTATGGACAGAACTTGCATAACTTACTAAGACATTTCTCTTTTGATTTTTATACTTCATTTTTTGGATACTGTACAGATACTGTACATCTGATATGACTCTTTCAACGCGAACTGTTGAAAAGAATATGTATTTACTCTACCATATGGCTATATATATGTCTACTCTTTTTATTAGAAACTCCCCAAAGTTTACCACTTCGGGGAGTTTCTTTGATTATAGAATGCAATCGCATCTTAAAATGCTTTAGATTCCTCTCATCGTCAGCTGAATTCTTTTTTTCTTCAAATCTACACTGAGAACTTTGACATCCACAATATCTCCGACACTGACTGCCTCCAACGGATGTTTAATATACTTATCCGTAATCTTTGAAATATGTACCAGTCCATCCTGATGCACTCCGATATCCACAAATACACCAAAATCAATAACATTACGGACCGTTCCTTTCAAAACCATTCCTTCTTTCAAATCCTTCATATCCAGGACATCCGTACGCAGAATTGGCTTTGGCATCTCATCGCGGGGATCACGTGCCGGCTTCTCCAGCTCCTTTACAATATCTTTCAAAGTAATTTCTCCGATACCAAGCTCTTCTGCCAGTTTTTTATAATCCTGAATTGTCAGAGATAATCCAGATAGATTTCCACCAGATACATCTTCCAGTGTAAATCCCTGTCTCTTCAGAAGTTTTTCTGTTGCTTCATAGGATTCCGGGTGGACTCCGGTAGCATCCAGCGGATTCTTTCCCCCCTGAATTCTCATAAATCCTGCACACTGCTCAAATGCTTTCGGTCCCAGTTTTGCTACTTTCAGAAGTTCTTTTCTGTCTGTAAATCTTCCGTTTTCTTCCCTGTATGCCACAATATTCTTTGCAATTACCGCAGAAATACCCGAAATATATGCAAGCAGTGGTGCGGATGCCGTATTCAAATCTACTCCCACTTTGTTCACACAGTCTTCCACAACTCCACTTAAAGATTCTCCGAGTTTCTTTTGATTCATATCATGCTGATATTGTCCCACTCCAATAGATTTCGGATCAATTTTTACAAGCTCTGCCAATGGATCCTGAAGTCGTCTTGCAATCGATGCCGCACTTCTCTGACCAACATCAAATTTCGGAAATTCCTCAGATGCCAGCTTACTTGCAGAATACACGGAAGCCCCTGCCTCATTTACAATGACATACTGTACTTTGTCAGGAATTTCTTTCAGCAATTCAACAATAAACTGCTCTGATTCTCTGGATGCAGTTCCATTTCCCAGTGAAATCAATGTAATGTTATATTTCGGGATAATTTTCTTCAACAGGTCTTTGGATGCCTGGATTTTGGCAGGCGTTGTAGGAGCTGTCGGATAGATAACCGTAGTCCCCAGTACCTTTCCTGTTGCATCAACTACTGCCAGTTTACATCCTGTACGAAAAGCCGGGTCCCAGCCAAGAACAACCTGTCCGGTGATTGGAGGCTGCATCAGCAATTGGTGGAGGTTCTTTCCAAAGACTTCTATCGCTCCATCTTCTGCCTTTTCTGTCAATTCATTTCGAATCTCCCGTTCAATCGCAGGTCCTATCAGACGTTTATAACTGTCTTGGGCAACTTCTTTCAACACCTGCTTAGTATATGGATTGTCATTATGAATAATCTTCTTTTCTAAATACCGTAAAATATCTTCTTCCGGAGCCTCAATTTTTACTGTTAGAATTTTCTCTTTCTCTCCACGGTTCAATGCAAGAATTCGATGACCTGCCAGTTTAGATACCGGTTCTTCAAATTCATAGTACATTTCATAAACGGATTCCGCCTCCGGATCCTTCGCCACAGAAATCAGTTTTCCTTTTTTCATCGTTATTTTTCGAATCCAGCTCCGGTAATCTGCCTCATCAGAAATGGATTCTGCAATGATATCCTTTGCACCGGCAATGGCATCTTCAGCTGATTTAACTCCTTTTTCTTCCGAAATATACTGCTTTGCCTCCTGCTCCAGTGGTACTTTTATCTGCTGCAAGGTAATCACCGCTGATAATGGCTCCAGCCCTTTTTCTTTGGCAATTGTTGCACGTGTCCTTCTCTTCGGACGATAAGGACGGTATAAATCTTCTACTACTACCAGAGTCTCTGCTGCCAAAATCTGTGCCTTTAATTCTGATGTTAATTTTCCCTGCTCCTCAATACTTGCCAGAACCTGTTCTTTTTTCTCTTCCAGATTCCGCAGATATACAAGCCTTTCATATAACTTACGAAGCTGTTCATCATTCAGAGAACCGGTTACCTCTTTTCTGTACCGGGAAATAAATGGAATCGTGTTTCCTTCATCAATCAGTTTTACCGCTGCATCCACCTGCCAGTGCTTTACCTCCAGTTCTTCCGTCAGTCTTTGATTAATTTCCATGCTATGTATCCCTCGCTTTTATCGCTTATTCTTTTCCATAAACTTTTGTGATGCTTCTGAAAATATACAAAACACCGCTGATAATTATATCATATGTTTCTGCTCCCGTCTTTTCTTTTTTCTGCTTTCCTGTTATGATAATTTTCATAACGATTGAAAGTTATTATTATATTGAGAATTACAGGAGCTTTTTATGAACCGAATTTTAACATATACCATGACCAGTGAGGATGCTGGTTTTACAGTAGAACAACACTTAAAACACCACGGATATTCTGCAAAAAATATCGTTCATTTGAAAAAGACACCCGAGAGTATCCTTGTAAATGGCGTCTGGGTTCATATGAACTATAAACTCTCTGCCGAAGATGAACTCACCGTGAAAATTGTTGAAAAAACTTCTTCTGAACGTATTCCGCCAGTAGAACTTCCAATTGATATTGTCTATGAAGACGAAGATATTATGGTTATCAACAAAGCTGCGGGTATGCCCATTCATCCATCATTAAACAATTATTATAATTCTCTTGGCAATGCTCTTGCCTGGTATTTTCAACAGCAGGGCAAACCTTTTATTTTTCGCTGTGTGAATCGTCTGGACCGTGATACTTCCGGACTCACGATTATTGCCAAACATATGGTTAGTGCCGGTATCCTTTCCTCCATGAATTCTCGAAGGGAAATATATCGTGAATACCTGGCTATCGTCCGTGGCCATGTTACCCCCGAAAGCGGAATCATTACTGCTGCGCTTGGAAGAAAGGAAGGCTCTATCATTGAGCGAACCGTCGATTTTGAACATGGGGAAAAAGCCGTCACCTACTATCATTTTATAGAAGAAAAAAACGGGCACAGCCTGGTATCCCTCCGTCTGGGAACCGGCCGCACCCATCAAATCCGCATTCATATGAAATATCTTGGTTTTCCTCTGGTCGGTGATTATCTTTATAATCCGGATACAGAATATATTTCCCGCCAGGCTCTTCATTCCTACCGACTGCACTTTCTCCATCCAATTACCGGAGAGGAAATGGAGTTTACTTCAGAACTTCCTGATGACATGAAAGCTGTCCTTGCAGAATAATTCTTCTCTACGGCTCACACCTGGCACACGGGCTGTATCCTTCTAAAATCAACTCTTCTCTTGACTTTTCTGTTACTTCTTTGTTCTTCTCACTGATAGTTTCCACACTGGAGCAATCCGGTCTGTGGAACTTCTTTGTGCTGTTATTCAGTACATATTCTGTCATAGAATTTCCATTTTCCACAGCTGTACCCGCTTTATTTGTCTTTTCTTCAGACTTCAGACTTTCCTGATCAGATTTGGTTTGCTCTCCGGTCATCCAGGAATTGTCCGGCGACATATTCCATGTAATTTTCGTTCCGTCAGACACCGCAACAATTGTTCCCTGCTCATCTGTACGAAATACCTGCACACCATTTGCCCTCATCCAATTCAGAGTTTCCGCATGCGGATGTCCATAGGAATTTCCCGCTCCGCAGCTGATTACAGAATAGGACGGATGTACTGCCTTCAAAAACGGCTCATATACCGCAGTGGCACTTCCATGATGTGCAGCCTTATAGACATCTGCTGAAATATCTATTCCATTACCCAAAATATCTTTTTCCGCCTGCTCTTCCGCATCTCCCGTAAAGAGAAATCTGTTGTTTCCATTCTGCAGAAGTAATCCTACAGAATAATCATTTGTATTGTCCCCATAGTCATAATTATTTGGTGCGATAATGGTAAATACAGCATCCCCTAAAGTATACTGTTCTCCTACAACCGGCAGAGTATTCTGGATATTTTTGTACTTCATTGCCTGAACCACATCATCATAAGTTCTTGTGTCATTTACAACATCCGGCATAATCACCGTATCTACATCAAATTTAGTCAAAATTACATCCATTCCCCCAATATGGTCAGAATCGGGATGCGTTCCAATTAGATAGTCCAGCTTTTCCACACCCTGACTCTCCAGATAAGACTGCACTAACGTTCCTTTATCATTATTTCCTGCATCAATCAACATATAATGCCCCTGAGACTCAATTAAAGTACAATCTCCCTGTCCTACATCCAGAAAATGAACTTCCATGGTACCTTCTGTCATTCGGGACATTTTTTCTAAACCGTTGGTATTCGCGCCCTCCTTTGAAACGCTGCAGCCTGACAGGAGTAAAGCTGCCACTAGGATACACAAATACAGGTGCCTATTCCATTTTTTCATGTTCTATTTTCTCCCTATTTAACTTTATTTTTTGTACTTTTTAAATACAAATTGACAGTCCTTCTTGAAAAACCTGCCTGATTTACAATATCAGAATTTTCTCTCTTTGAAAATACTTTATTTTTATGTTTTCAATGATATAATAGAATAAATACATACAAGGAGGAAGATAAAATGTCAAAATACAGATGCACTGTCTGTGGATTTATTTATGATGAAGAAAAAGAAGGTTCTCCATTTTCAGACCTGAAAGAATGTCCTGTCTGTCATCAGCCTTCAGAAAAATTTTCACTGCTTCAGGAAGCCGCACAACCGGTTTCCCCAGATGAAAAACGAGAACTAAAACTTGAATATCCAAAAGAATTCACACGTCAGGATGAAAAATGCCGCTACATGAAAGAAATACATGAAATGGCTGTTTCAGGTAAAAGTATTTATGCTGCCATGGGAACTCAGATGCATATGCCAAGCTGGGATGATATCTTAATCATGGGAGCACAATTGGACCCAATGCCTTTAGAGGAAGATGCTCCTGTAAATACAACAACTGTAATCGGTAAACACGCTAAACAGCCTTTAATCTTGGAAAATCCGGTCTACATATCGCATATGTCCTTTGGCGCACTGTCCAGAGAAGCCAAAATTTCTCTTGCCCGTGGAAGCGCCATGGCAAACAGTGCTATGTGTTCTGGTGAGGGTGGAATCCTTCCAGAAGAAATGCAGGCGGCAGACAAATATATTTTTGAATATGTTGGCAACCTGTACAGTGTAACACCTGAAAACTTAAAAAATGCCGATGCCATCGAAATCAAAATCGGACAGGGTACAAAACCTGGAATGGGCGGACACCTTCCAGCAGAAAAGGTGACCAGGGAAATCAGTCAGATTCGAAATAAACCCATGGGAGAAGATGTCATTGCACCTTCCAGATTTCCGGGAATAAACACCAAAGAGGATTTAAAGAGTCTGGTCAGCCAGCTTCGGATTGCCTCCGACGGAAGACCAATCGGTGTAAAAATTGCTGCCGGACATATTGAGCGTGATTTGGCTTTTTGTGTCTATGCTGAGCCTGACTTCATCACAATTGATGGCCGTGGCGGTGCTACCGGTTCCTCACCACTGCTTGTACGAGATTCTACAAGTCTTCCGACAATTTATGCTTTGTACCGTGCCAGAAAGTATCTGGACAGTATCCAGTCCGACATTAGCCTTGTAATTACCGGAGGATTGCGTGTTTCTTCTGATTTTGCAAAAGCATTTGCCATGGGTGCTGACGCCATCGCCGTAGCTTCTGCTCCTTTAATTGCAATGGCGTGTCAACAATATAAAATCTGCGGTACTGGTATGTGTCCGATGGGAATTGCAACTCAGGATCCGGAATTAAGAGAACGCCTTCATGAAGATGTCGCCGCTGCAAGAGTTGCAAACTTCCTCAATGTTACATTAGAAGAGTTAAAAACGTTTGCAAGAATTACCGGACATGAAAACCTCCATGATTTATCCACTGATGACTTATGCACCATAAGCCGTGAAATCAGTGAACACACCAATATTCAGCATGCATAAAGTCTACGATAAAAACCCGGGACACATAATCACTATGTCCCGGGCTTACTTTTCCATTTTTAATTCTGTTTTATTATAAATCTCTCGTCAGGAGCTCTCTTTAAGCTCATTTATCTCTATTACTGGTATATTCGCCATTCATATACTTTATATTTTCTCTATTAATATAATATGTATCCTTGCCTCTTCCCTTTGCCATATATAAACCAACATCTGCACTTTTATATAACAATTCATATGTATTCGTTTCACCTGAGGCGCAGGCTACCCCCACACTTGTGGAAACATGATATTTTTGATAAATATCTGAAAATTTGTTTCTAATTATATTTAATGTCCTTTCACAGATTAACTGAATTTGTGCATCTGTCATATT
>CASERA010000300.1 GCA_949290175.1 uncultured Ruminococcus sp. | reverse complement strand
TATCTGCGATGGAGAAAATTGTCTGACGAATCACTTCTTTTAAGGTGAATTCTGAAACACTTATATAATCTTCTTTTTCTACATTTGGAAGATATGAAAAATCATCACCAGACTGAGCAGCAATATTAAACTTTGCTTTTTCACATGTAATTAAAGTCTGATTAGCGGAATCAGTTTCTATAGTCACTTCACTATCCGGCAGTTTCCTTACAATTTCAGAAAAAATTCTTGCATTCAGGGCAATAATCCCTCTTTCAAGAATTGTACCTTCAATTCTTGTTTCGATTCCAAGTTCCATATCATTAGCTGTTAACTTAATAATGTCGGTAGAAGCGTCAACTAGAATACATTCAAGGATTGGCATTGTTGTTTTTGAAGGAACAGCTTTAGAAACAATGCTGACTCCTTTTACGAGGTTAGATTTCGTACATACGATTTTCATGTGCTGATAATCTCCTTTCAACTGTTCAATTTCTATATAGATGGTGAAAAACTTTCAGTAGTCGTTTTTTATAAAAAGAAATATAAAAGTTTTCCGCCTTAGTCGCAGTAGGGGCTGTGGATATGTTAATAAGTCTCTTGAAGCCTTGTAGCTCAAGGGGTTGTACACTTTAATAAGTCTGTAGAAACGAATGGGAAAACAATGGGACGATGTTTGTATAACTTTTTCCGTCCCATTGAGAAATTATTTTATTAACATGGTAATTCACAGCATTTCCACAGATTTATCCACATAAAGTTTTTGCGTCTAAATCGGATTAATTTTCTTCTTAATAATATTAACTGTATTGTTTAAAGCCTCATCTTTTTTGATGTCCTGTTCGATTTTTTTAACTCCGTGGCTGACGGATGCATGGTCCTTTCCGCCGAGTATAATACCGATTGTTTTCAGAGGCGTTTCGGTCATTTTCCTGCAAAGATACATAACGATTTGACGCGGAAGTACAATTTCAGCGTTGCGTTTTTTACCTTTTAATTCAGAAATTGGGACATTGAAGTGTTCGGAAACGACTTCAATAATTAATTCAGGTGTAATTTCTCTGGCATTATCAGGTGAAATCATATCTTTCAGGGCTTCTGCGGCCAAAGGAATGTCAATAGGTTTGTTTTCGAGATTGGCGAGTGCAATCAGTTTATTCAAAGAACCCTCCAGTTCACGTATATTGGATTTGATATTGTTTGCAATATATTGCATAACTTCATTTGGAATATGGTAGCGTTCTAATCCATCAAGTTCTTCTTTCTTACGGAGGATTGCCATTCTGGTTTCATAGTCAGGAGAGGAAATATCCGCAATCAGACCCCATTCGAAGCGGGTGCGCAGACGGGCCTCCAGAGTTTCAATATCTTTTGGCGGTTTATCACTTGAGATGATAATCTGCTTTCCAGAAACATGAAGGTGGTTAAAGGTATGGAAAAACTCTTCTTGTGTACTTTCTTTCCCAATAATAAACTGAATATCGTCAATGAGCAGAACGTCGTTATTTCTATATTTTTCACGGAATGTGGTCATAGCCAGTTCGTTTCCGTTTTTACCTATTTTCAAAGCATCGATTAGTTCATTTGTAAAAGTTTCACTGGTCACATAGAGTACTTTTTTTGTAGGATCATTTTCGAGAATAAAATGTGCAATTGAGTGCATTAAGTGGGTTTTTCCAAGTCCAACACCTCCATAGAGGAAAAGCGGATTATAGATTTCGCCAGGTGATTCTGCAACTGCAAGAGATGCTGCGTGCGCAAAGTTATTATTGCTGCCCACAACAAAAGTATCAAATGTGTATTTAGGATTCAGGTTTGCCTGTTCGAAAATCGCATTTGATTTTTGTTTTTTTACTGCAGTATCTTTCTTTTCTTGAATAACGATGTTGTCATCAGTAACAAAAGATACTTCATATTCATAGCCTGTCACTTCTGCAATACATACTTTAAAAGGAAGCAGATATTTTTCTTCGATGTGTTCCAGGCTTGCGCGCAATTTTACAAGAATGTAAACGGTATCATCAGTAACTTCATACACGGTTAGAGGTGCAATCCACGTATTGTATGAAATATTTGATGAGCAATATTCGAGTTTCATCTTATTCAGGATCTGCTCCCAGTTTTCTTCTACAATATTCATCAATAGTAACTCCTAATCAATATAATTGAGAGATAAGCAGAGTATCTCAAGTACATTCTACATCAAAATGAAACCAGAAGCAATCGTAAAATACAGTAAAGTACACAGGGTGTGGAAAACTTTGTTGATAATGTGGAAAACTTTTCAAACAGTTTCAACACCTTTAAAATCGGGTGTTGAGAGAGAAATAATTTTTTTTCTACATAGTATCTACATGTTATCCAGTAGTTTTCTACAGAAATTTTTGGGTTTATCCACAAATTTGGATAAAGTTATCAACAATTTGTGGATAACTGTGGAAAAATCATCTATATGTAGTTATCTAAAATGTAGATAATGTGGACATATTATTGGGAGGGCAGCAGGGAAAGCAAATACCTCGGAAGCAAAAGAAACGAAAAAGTGTGAAAAATACTGAGATTTAAGGGAAATTTAAGAGTTGTTCATTTTAGAACAGATAGGAGAAAAAAATGTAGATAAATATGTGGATATAATTTGGAAAACTTAAAATACAAAGAATAACGTATGGAAAAATGGCAGTAAATAAAAAAGTTTAAAAGTATTATGTGGAAAACTTCCAAACTATAAAATCTCTGGTTTTGCTTGACTTTGTGGGCTTTTTTGCATATAATTAAGGGCAGTGTCTTCCTGTAATAAGCAGGAGTACTATATAAACACTATATATAGTAGAGATACAAAAAGAAGAGGCAAATATTGTAAATACTTTATAATAAGTATCTCAATCAAAGGGAGGTGTATGTACAATGAAAATGACATTTCAGCCAAAGAAAAGATCAAGATCTAAGGTTCATGGTTTTAGAGCAAGAATGAGCACACCGGGCGGAAGAAAAGTTTTAGCTGCCAGAAGAGCAAAAGGAAGAAAACAATTATCAGCGTAGGCCGCATATATGTGGCCTTTTCTTCTATTAAAAAAAGAGGTTATCGATGAAATTTTCCGAATCTTTAAAGAAAAATAAAGATTTCCAAGCTGTATATAAAAGTGGAAAATCCTATGCAAATAAATATTTAGTGCTGTATATGAAAGAAAATGGTCTTCAAAAGAACCGTTTGGGTATTTCAGTTAGTAAAAAAGTTGGAAACAGCGTTGTGAGACATCATCTGACAAGGCTGGTTAGAGAAAGCTATCGACTTCAAGAAGAACGTTTCCAATGTGGTTTTGATTTAGTTGTAATTGTGAGAGTAAGTGCGAAAGAAAAGAATTATCATGATATCGAAAGTGCACTTATCCACTTGGGGAATCTTCATAATATATATGTATAATTTTAGGGAAGTGACGCAGATGAAGAATATTTTGATATGGATTATAAGGTTTTATCAGAAGTATTTATCTGGTTTGAAGACAAGGTATCATTGCATCTATACGCCGACATGTTCTCAATATAGCATTGAAGCGATTCAGAAATATGGTGCACTTAAGGGAGGAGCCTTGGCAGCCTGGAGGATTCTGCGGTGCAATCCGTTTGCAAAAGGTGGATATGATCCCGTACCTTAAGGAGGATAAAAGATGAACTATGGTATAGTGGCTGCAACAGCAGCTGATTGGCCGATTATTGGGCAGATTGCATGGGTTTTCGGTAAAATCATGGATGCAATCTATAACTTTCTGAATTTATTTGGAATTCAGAACATCGGAATATGTATTATTCTGTTTACAATTATCATTTATACACTGATGATTCCGCTGACAATCAAACAGCAGAAATTCTCTAAGATGCAGTCAGTAATGATGCCTGAAATTCAAAAGCTGCAGAAAAAATATGCAGGGAAAAGAGATCAGGCTTCCATGATGAAGATGCAGGAAGAACAGCGGATTATTTATGAAAAATACGGAAGTTCTCCAACGGGAGGATGCCTTCCGATGTTGATTCAGCTTCCGGTTCTGTTTGCGTTATATCCGGTTATTCAGGAAGTTCCAAGATATGTAACAGGTATTAGAGATATTTATATGCCTGTTGTGAATCAGATCATGGAGACACCAGGTTTTCAAAAAGTTATGGAAACAATTGGAAGTGCAAGTCCTGTTTTGATGAGCCCGAAGTCTTATGATTATACTCAGGCGGAAACATTGGTAAGAGTTTTATATAGATTTCAGGATTCTACATGGAATACATTAGTGGATAAGATGCCTTCTCTGGAATCAGTTGTAAATCAGACGACTGAGACGATGGGACATTTGAATAGTTTCCTGGGAATTAATATTGGAGAAGCTCCTTTGACGATGTTGATGGCAGCTTTAAAGGATTTCTCAATTGTAGGAATCATTTTAGCAGTTATTATTCCGGTTATGGCCGGTCTTTCTCAGTTTATCAGTGTTAAATTAATGCCGCAGCCGGCATCAGATAACAGTACAGATAATCCAATGGCAGACTCCATGAAATCTATGACATATGTTATGCCGTTATTTTCAGTATTTATGGGATTCTCACTTCCGGCAGGTCTCGGTTTATACTGGGCAATCAGTGCAATTGTTAGATGTGTGCAGCAGCTGGCAATTAATAAATATTTAAGCAGAAAAACAGTTGAAGAGCTTATTGAAGAGAATCGTAAAAAAGCTGCTAAAAAACGTGAAAAAAAGGGTGCTCCGGCGAAAGAAATTAATAGAATGGCAACTACGAGCACAAGAAATGTAACAGATAAAAAATCAAGTATGTCTGAAAAAGAACGGGAAGAAAAGCTTGAGAAAGCAAGACAAAATATAAGTAATGCAAAACCGGGAAGTCTGGCTTCTAAGGCGAATCTGGTGAGCCGATATAATAGCGGTCAGAGTACGGCAAATAGCAAGGACGATAATAATAAATAAAGAATCGCGGAAAGGAAGGATTCACGATGAACGGTAGTATCAGAGTATCAGCAAAAACAGTGGATGATGCGATTACAGAGGCATTAATCCAGTTAGGTGTTACCAGTGATAGATTGGAATATGAAGTCATTGAAAAAGGTAGCGCAGGATTTCTTGGAATTGGCATGAAACAGGCTGTAATTGAGGCTCGCAGAAAGCCGGAACCTAAAGAAGTGGAAGTGAAGGTACAGCCTGAAGAAGTAAAGAGTGAAGAAAAGGAAGAACTGGTTGAAGCAAAGAAGTTTGAGACGGCAGCGAAGAAGGGCAAAGATGAAGAATCTGCTGAAGTAAAACCCGTGAAGAAGAAAGAGACTGAATTGGCAGATGTTTCTGATGGAACAATTAAAGCTGTAGAATCTTTCCTGAATGATACTTTAAAAGCGATGGAAATGGCTGTGGAAATTATTTCTAAAGTAGATGCAGAGGGTGCTTTGAGCATTGAGATGAAGGGTGAAAATATGGGAATCCTCATTGGAAAACGAGGACAGACGCTGGATGCTCTTCAGTATCTTGCAAACAGAGTTGCAAATAAGCATCAGGAAGGCTATGTAAGAGTAAAACTGGATACGGAAAATTACAGAGCCAGAAGAGAAGAGACACTTAAAAACCTTGCAAAGAATATTGCGTTCAAAGTAAAAAGAACTAAAAAAGCAGTTGCACTGGAGCCAATGAATCCATATGAAAGAAGGATTATCCATGCAGCTCTTCAGTCAGATCCGCATGTTACAACGCATAGTGAGGGTGAAGAACCTTATAGAAAAGTAGTTGTAACTTTAAAAAATAAATAAGTGAATCAATAATGAAGCGAAAGAGGACGTTTTGCGCTTCACGGAGGCTTTCGTGAAGGGTAAAGACGTCCTTTAAACGTCTAAGAGGTAGAATATGAGAAAAGATACGATTGCTGCAATTTCCAC
>CASERA010000299.1 GCA_949290175.1 uncultured Ruminococcus sp. | reverse complement strand
TTGTTGATCTTCCGGGCTATGGATATGCCAAGGTTTCCGAAAAAGAAAAGATACAGTGGGGAAGGCTGATTGAGCGGTATCTTCACGAATCGAAGCAGCTAAAAGCAGTGTTTCTTCTGATTGATATCCGGCATGATCCGTCAGAAAATGATAAGATGATGTATCGTTGGATTGTGGAACAGGGATTTCAGCCAATCATCATTGCAACAAAGCTGGATAAGTTAAAACGAAGTCAGGTACAGAAGCATATAAAAATGCTGAGAACAGGACTTGAACTTGTACCCGGGACAAAAATTATACCATTTTCTTCCGTTACGAAACAAGGACGGGACGAAATATGGGAACTTGCGGAAACAGATTATCTCTTCCCGGAAGCCCGGGAAAACGTGGAAATCGAAGATATAGAAGAGAAGAATTAAAACTGGCAGACTCTTGAAAGAGCAGGAGGGAAGCATATGGAGAGAAAAAGACCTTACTGGCAGGTTGCGGTAAGTCTTATATTCAGCCTTCTGGCTACCGCAGCATTTGTTGTTATTGGAATTAAAGCAATTGGATTTCTGATGCCGTTTGTGATTGGATGGATTATCGCGTCAATCGCGGCACCGCTGGTGAACTGGCTGGAAAAACGATTGAAAATTGTGAAAAAGCTTGGAACGGTGATGATTGTAATTGCAGTAATTGGCTTGATAGTAGTGGCCATTTATTTTGCAGTCAGCAGGCTTTCGCTGGAAATATCGGATTTGATTCAGGACTTTCCGGATTTGTATGCACAGCTGGAGCATGGGCTGCGAGAGATAGGTAATTCGCTGTCAGGCGCGTTTAGCAGGCTTCCGTCAGGTATTCAGAATGGATGGCGGACTATGGTAGCAAATTTAGATCAGTATATGGGGGATTTGGTGTCTCAAATCAGTCAGCCAACCGTAACTGCGGCAGGAAATTTTGCGAAGAGGCTTCCCTCGTATCTGATTTCCTTTGCTGTATCAATCCTTTCTGCATATTTCTTTACCGTGGAGCGGGAGGAAGTGATTGCCTGGTTTAAAAAGATTTCTCCTCCTTCTGTGGAGAAAAGGATGACATTGGTTATGGATAATCTCAGATATGCTGTGGGAGGATATTTTAAAGCACAGTTCAAGATTATGGGAGTTGTGCTTTTAGTGCTTCTGGCAGGTTTTTTGATTCTGGGTATCCGATATGCTGTACTGGTAGCAGTTTTAATTGCATTCTTAGATTTTCTTCCATTTTTTGGAACAGGAACGGCAATGATTCCATGGGCGGTATATACATTCCTGATGGGTGATTATCGCACTACAACTGGATTAGTTATTATCTATATTGTTTCTCAGGTAGTACGACAAGTCCTTCAGCCTAAAATGGTAGGAGACAGTATGGGGCTGAATCCTCTCGTGACCCTTCTTTTATTGTATGTGGGATATAAGATAAGCAGCGTAATCGGAATGATTCTGGCAGTGCCCATAGGATTAGTCCTGATTAATATGTGCCAGGCAGGTGCATTTGATTATATTCTGGATGATGTGCGCATTCTTGTGGAAGGAATTTTGGGGCTTCGGGAAGACAGTGAAGAAAGTGAAAAAAAAGAATAAGTGCAGATAAGCAAAATGATAAGTCGATTTAGAAATATGAAAGGCGTTGATCTATTAAAAAATAAATCAACGCCTTCTTTATATATTATTCTGTTTTTTCTGCAAACTCGGCAGCAAGCTGATCAAATTCATCTTTGTGCTCTGGATACCATTCTTCAAAAGTGCTTTCTGCCCGGGAAATTATTTGACCGAGGGCAGCCAGGAATTCCGGAATCACAGTTTCTAAAAGAACAGTCGTCTCGATTCCAATCTGCGCTCCGGGATCAGTATCACGGCCATTTACAAACATTTTAAATGCGGATCTGGGGGTGCCGTTTACTTTTTTAGAATGTCCGACAAAACCGATTGCGCCAATCTGATGAGTGCCGCAGCTGGAAGGACAGCCGGAAACATGAATGCAGGGCAGGACTCTATCTGCAAAATTTTCTTCTCTTACCCGTTTGATGCAGGCAGAAAGCAGTGCAAAAGAATTGCGTAGTCCGTGCTGGCAGATCGGAGTTCCGATGCAGCTGACACTGGATTCAAATAGATTCCGTGCTCCGTCGTCGGTTACGCC
>CASERA010000298.1 GCA_949290175.1 uncultured Ruminococcus sp. | reverse complement strand
CCCTGAATGTCTTCTGTATACGGCTTCGTCGGAATAATATTATTATAATCCGGAATAAATTTCGTATGCACACCGGATTTTTCACACATATTTACGATATACTCCAGCTTATGGTACTCGTCCAGCCCCAAAGTAATTGCAATTTCATCTATCTTGTTCTGGGGCAGAATGACCAGCAAATTATCAATACTTCCAATCACCTTTACACCCTTGTACTCCAAGCCTCTCGGCTGATGATCATCCAGAATTCCTCTGACAGAGTATCCCCATTCCGGATTTGCCTTAATCCTGTCAATGTACTGCTCTGCTGCCCGGCTGTAACCAACCAGAATCATATGTTTCTGATTGTAGCCATTTTTACGGGCATTGCGCAGCACGATACGCACCAGATTACGTACAAAAACTTCTGCTGTAAGATTCACGAAGAAAAACACGAAAAGCATTGTACGTGAATAACGGTCAGATGCTTTTACAAAATAGAGAAGAAGGATAAATACCATCAGACCAATTGCATTTGCCTGCAGGATATGCCATGCTTCCAGCCGTCTTCCCTGTACCCGCTTCGGTGTATACAGCTGAAATATATAATATAAAATCAAATATCCCGGTACAAGATAAATCAGCACCCGCGTATATTCCCGTAAAGAAAGATACCATGGATCTAATTCAAACAACCCGCTTCGGAAACGAATATACCAGGAAAGCACATAGGCAATAATAATCACAACTGCATCTAAAATTACTTGTATCCGGTTCAAAAGTTTTTGGTTCTCTTTTATCATAATATGACCTTTCGCCTTATCTTTTTCTAAAAACACATTATCTGTACTATAATACAATAGTTTATACCAAAGGACAAGCAGAAACACAAATTTCGTTTCTTTTTATTAATTTTTTCGTAATATTTCCGTAACCTTTAGTAAACATATGTTTGGATAGCAAAAGGACATTGAATTTGATATAATATATAAGTTAAATAAATTGAGATACAGAAATGAGGACAGAATGAAAGTAACAATTGTGATTCCTAATTATAATGGAAAGCATTTTATGGAGCCTTGTCTGGCTTCTTTAGAAAAACAAACTTACCAGGATTTTAAAATTCTTGTCGTTGACAATGCTTCCACTGACGGAAGCCTGAAATATATGTCCGAAGTTTATCCTGAGATAGAAGTCATCGCTCTGGATTCTAACTACGGTTTCAGCCGTGCTGTAAATGAAGGAATCCGGCGCTGTGAAACACCTTATGTTATTTTATTAAATAACGATACTACTGTTGATTCACATTATGTGGAAGAAATGGTTCGTGCAATTGAAATCTCTCCCAAAATCTTCTCGGTCAGCAGTAAAATGATACAGATGTATCATCCTGATTTGATTGACAGTGCCGGAGATTTATATACCCTGATGGGATGGGGGGTCTGCCGGGGTGCCGGCCGGCCTGTTTCCAATTATACAAAACAGGACAGTATCTTTACTGCATGTGCCGGTGCAGCTATTTACAGACGCAGTATCTTTAACGAAATCGGTTTTTTTGACGAAAGTCATTTTGCGTATCTTGAGGATATCGATATCGGCTACCGCGCAAGAATCTATGGGTATAAAAATATCTACTGTCCTGCTGCTCTTGTTTACCATGTCGGCAGTGGTACCAGCGGTTCCAAATATAACACCTTCAAAGTAAGTCTCTCTGCCCGTAACAGTATCTGGCTGAATTATAAAAATATGCCGTTTTTGCAGCTTGCTCTGAATTTTATTCCACTGCTCCTCGGATATTTTATAAAATACTTGTTTTTCTGTAAAATCGGATTTGGACAAGATTATAAAAAGGGTATACAGGAAGGGATTCACAACTTAAAGGAATGCCGTAAAGTCCCCTTTCGACTGAAGAATCTGAGTTCTTATATCGCAATTGAATTCCTGCTGATTCAGCATACGTTTGAATATGCTGCTGACTGGCTGAAACGAAAATTGCTGAAAAAATAAAAATTTTCTTATCTCCAGCCGTAATTGTATGGCTGGAGATATTTTT
>CASERA010000297.1 GCA_949290175.1 uncultured Ruminococcus sp. | reverse complement strand
TGGGAAGCATCGGAGGACTTCTGTTTGCCTTAGGTATGTGTATGTGTCTTCTGCCTGAATGGAATGCATTCAAACCGGGGCTTGTATCAGGTGTAATTGGAATAATAGTGTTGTTAGTGATGTGGATTGTTCGTCGAAAAATGGAAGGAAAACCGGCAGTGAAAATAAATGGAAAGACAGTGGGAACTGTGATATTCGGTATCATGGGAGCACTGGTGTTTGGAACTGGAATGTGTATGATAATGGCATGGAATGGAATGCTGGTTTCGGGGATTATCGTAGGAGTTGTCGGAATATTCCTTTTATTGTGCTTGCTTCCTATTTGCAAAGGGCTGAAATAAAATATATAACAAGATTTGAAGCAGCAAAGAGAGCATATCCGGGATGCTAAATATTAAATATTGAAAAAATATAAACAAAACTTTAACATCTCCATGCTATAATAATTTTAAATTTGAGAAAAGGCGATGGGGAGGCAGTTGTTGTGTTTAAGATATTAGTTGTTGAAGATGACCGGGAACTGAATTACGCAGTCTGTTCTTATCTGAAGCAGAATGGATATGAAGCAGTTGGATGTATAAATGCAAATGAGGCATATGATGAAATGTATGGAAATCTGTTTGATTTAATCATTTCGGATATCATGATGCCGGGGACAGATGGTTTTGAATTTGTGGAAACAGTCAGAGAATTAAATCAGGAAATTCCTGTTTTATTTATGACAGCGAGAGAGGATTTTTCTTCCAAGCAGAAGGGGTTCCGGATCGGAGCAGATGATTATATGGTAAAGCCCATTGATTTGGACGAGCTTGTTTTACGAGTAGGAGCGCTGTTAAGACGTGCTAAGATTGCGAGTAATAAAAAGTTGACTATCGGGAAACTTACATTGGATGCTGAAGAATATACAGCTTATTTAGCCGATGAGGAAATTCCTGTGACTGTGCGGGAATTTAATCTCTTGTATAAGCTGCTTTCATATCCGAAAAAAACATTTACCCGTTCTCAGCTAATGGACGAATTCTGGGACAGTGATACTTCTTCGGGGCCACGGACTGTAGATGTATATATGACAAAACTTCGTGATAAATTTTCTGGATGTAGTGAATTTGAGATTGTGACAGTTCATGGTTTGGGATATAAGGCGGTGCTGAAATGAAAAAGGAACAGCAGGAGAAAAAAATAGTTCGTATTTTGTTCTCGGTATGGAAATATATTGTCTTTTTCCTGCTGATTTCTTTTGTGGTAACTTGCAGTATGCTGCTTTTTTTTGATGGAATGGATGTTCCGGAAGAGATTGCCCGTGCAAATTCACTTATAACTTTTGTAAATATTATTTTTCTGAGTTTTATTTTTTCTCTGCTGGACAGTATTCGGCGAAAATATAAGGTGGAGCGCCCGTTAAAGCAGATTTTGGATGCTACACATCAGATTACAGAAGGTGATTTTCGAGTTCGGATAGAGCATGGAGACAGTTTTGGAGGAAAAAATGAATTTGATGTAATTATTGAAAATCTTAACAAAATGGCAGAAGAACTGTCCGGAATTGAAACACTGCGCACAGATTTTATTGCTAATGTTTCCCATGAACTGAAGACGCCTCTGTCAGTGATTCACAGCTATGCTACGATGCTGCAGAATACAGAACTGCCGTCTCACAAGCGTATGGAGTATGCAAAAACGATTACAGAAGCATCCCGCAGGCTGTCGGATTTGATTACAAATATTCTGAAGTTGAGCAAACTGGAAAATCAGCAGATTTATCCCGATACGCAGAAATATAATCTGAGTGAACAGCTTTGTGAATGTCTGTTGGGATTTGAAAACATATGGGAGAAAAAGGGACTGGAAATTAAGACAGATATTGACGAAGATGTCATGGTTAAAGCAGATGCGGAGCTGCTGACACTGGTATGGAACAATCTTTTTTCAAATGCCATGAAATTTACTGAGGACAATGGGAAAGTGGTTGTTGCGTTGAAGGCGGAAGATGAGTTTGTTTTGGTACGGGTATCAGATGATGGATGTGGAATTAGTCCCGAGATTGGACAGCATATTTTTGAAAAGTTTTATCAGGGTGACAAGTCTCATTCTATGCAGGGAAACGGACTTGGACTTGCTTTGGTGAAGAGGGTCATAGATATTATGGGAGGAGAAATTTTTGTAGAAAGTGCTCTCGGGAGGGGGAGTACTTTTATTGTAAAACTGAGGAGAGAATCAAGTGCAACGATTTAGAATACTGTAACGGAAGCTGTGTTATAATTATTATTTTTACGATGGCTGTATATGTGGTATTTCATGGAAATCGGGAGTTGATAAAAGAGGAGGCTGTATATCATGGAAAACAAAAAGGAAAAATTTATGTATTCTTATTCTGCAAAGCAGCAGGAAGAGATTAAAAATATTCGGCAGAAATATCTTCCTAGGGAAGAAAATAAGATGGAGCAGCTTAGAAGACTGGATCAAAGTGTGACAAAACCAGGAATGGTTGCAGCAATTGGTGTGGGATCTGTCAGCACTTTAATTTTGGGGCTGGGGATGTGTTGTGTTATGGTTTGGAAAGAAATATTATTCATTCCGGGAATTGTGATAGGAATTATCGGCATTGCAGGAATAGCAGCAGCATTCCCGCTTTATCAAGAAATCATGGAAAAACAGCGGGAAAAGTTGGCTCCTGAAATTATAAAACTTACAGATGAATTAATGAAGCAATGAAAGAAAGGGTCTGAGGCAAAATTATTAGTTTGCTTCAGACTCTTCCTTTTGATATGCAATCCGTTCTGTTCCGTCATCTGTATAGATGTATCCACATTTTGTAAATCCAAGCTTGCCTAAAAGATGCTGCATAATGTAGTTGTTTTCGTGTGTATCTATTTTCAGATTGCCACATTGTTCAAAAGCCCAGTTCAGGCAGAAGCCAGCAGTCCCCGGAACAGAGCCGTCAGATGTAATACGATGGACAACACCGTAAGGTGCATTGTTGAGCCATTGGCCATTATGAATGTTAAGGTAGGTAGAATCTTCACCTTGCTGATAGTAAAATACAGCGATAATTCTGCCGTTTTCTTCGCAGACATAGCTGAATCCTTCGGAAATGTCCTGTTTTACAGTATCAACAGGCGGGTACTGTGTTCCCCACTGTGTTGGATTGCCATTAGCAGCCATAAATGCACGGGCATTTTCATAAAGAGATAGGACAGTGTTCAAATCATCCAAATTGGTTTTTCTAATTTTCATAGATATGCCCTTCCTTCTGGTTAAAATATAGATATTGGGTAATAAATATAGTATACGCGAATGAATTATCGGTTGCAAGCGGGATTTAGTACAGGGTAGTATTATCGGTTATCAGTTATAATCGCTATAAAATAGGATTGTATAAAATTAAATACAAATGAGAATCGTTCTTGTTTTCTCTTGTCATTGTTTTAACATAGTGTTATACTAATCCGCGTAAACAAGAGAAAATCAATCATGCACATTGAAGGAGGAATTTAGACAATGGCACAGTTTGAACAGTGGACAGGGTTTAATGGAAGACTCTGGAAAGAAGAAGTAAATGTTCGTGACTTCATCCAGAATAACTATACACCATATGATGGCGACGAGTCATTTTTAGCAGGCCCAACAGAGGCAACTGATAAATTATGGGGAGAACTTCAGAAACTTCAGAAAGCAGAGCGTGCAAAAGGCGGCGTTCTGGATATGGAAACAGAAGTAGTTTCCGGTCTGACAGCATATGGTCCGGGATATATCAACGAAGAAATGAAAGATTTAGAGCAGATTGTAGGTCTTCAGACAGACAAACCGCTGAAGAGAGCTTTCATGCCATACGGTGGAATTAAAATGGCTGAGCAGGCTTGTACAACTTATGGTTATGAGCCAAGCCCGAAACTGCATGAGATCTTCACAAAATACCATAAAACACACAATCAGGGTGTATTTGATATCTACACACCTGAAATGAAGAAAGCACGTCACAGCAAGATTATTACAGGTCTTCCGGACACATACGGAAGAGGACGTATCGTAGGGGATTACCGTCGTGTTGCTCTGTACGGAATTGATTTCCTGATTGAAGAAAAACAGAAAGATTTCGCAGAAACACAGAGACATGGAATGAAAGGTACAGATTTCCGTCTTCGTGAGGAAGTTGCTGATCAGATTAAAGCATTAAAAGAGATGAAAGAAATGGCTGCTATTTATGGATATGACATTTCAGGACCGGCTAAGAATGCAAAAGAAGCAACACAGTGGCTGTACTTCGGATATCTTGCAGCAATTAAAACACAGAATGGAGCTGCAATGAGTGTTGGACGTATTTCCACATTCCTTGATATCTATATTGAAAGAGACTTAAAGAACGGAACACTGACAGAGTCAGAAGCACAGGAACTGATTGACTATATCGTTATGAAGTTTAGAATGGTAAAATTTGCAAGAATTCCATCTTACAATGAACTGTTCTCAGGTGACCCGGTATGGGCAACGCTGGAAATGGCAGGTATCGGAATGGATGGACGTTCTA
>CASERA010000296.1 GCA_949290175.1 uncultured Ruminococcus sp. | reverse complement strand
TAAATACTGCGAAGAAAAATATAGCGGAATATAATAAGCGGAGGCAGCTATGCTAAAAGCTGGAAAAAAGTTTAAATAGCTAGTCTTTATCAAAAGAAAGAGCCCGGCATTACGGACTCTTTCTTTTTATACTATAACCTCTGAACCTATTATGGCAGGATATGTCCTGCACTTAAATAAATCTGGTACCACTCTTCTCTTGTCAGCCTGATTTCCGCCGCCTGAGCAATTTCTCTTAAACGTTTGAGATTCGTTGTACCTGAAACAAGCTGCATCTTAGCAGGGTGTCTGAGTATCCATGCTGCCGCAATTCCGGTCTTTGTCGTACCATACTGCTCTGCCAGCTTCTCAAGAACCTGATTCAACTCCGGATATTTGTCACTGCCGATATACACTCCTTCAAAAAATCCATATTGAAATGGAGACCATGCTTGAATCGTCATATCGTGCAATCTGCAATAATCCAACACTGAGCCGTCTCGGTTTACAGCACCCTCTGTCAGCATATTCACTTCCAGACCACTTGCCACCATATTAGAAAATGGCGCACTAAACTGAAGCTGGTTTACCAAAAGATCCTGCTTTACATATTTTTTCAGAAGTTCAATCTGCATAGGACTATGGTTTGAGACCCCAAAATGCCTTACTTTTCCAGAACCCTCCAAAAACTCCAGTGCTTCTGCAACCTCTTCCGGTTCCACTAACGCATCTGGACGGTGAAGAACGAGAAGATCCAGATAATCGGTACGCAGACGTCGAAGGATTTCTTCTACTGCCTGCAAAATATGATTTTTGGAAAAGTCATACATGACTCCCGGAACAATTCCACATTTTGATTGAAGAATAATATCTTCCCTGCGAAATTCTGTCTGTTCAAACGCTCGTCCAAACAATGATTCACATGCTCCGTTTCCATAAATATCCGCATGGTCAAAAAAATTCATTCCCAGCTCCAGGCAAGTATGAATATATTCATCCATCTCCTGTTCTTTCAATGCATTAATCCGCATGCAGCCTGCCGCTACCACAGGCACTTCCAGCATACTGGTTCCCAATACCCGTTTCTTCATAGTCCTGCCTCCTCATTTTCCCTGTTTTAATTGTCGCTGCTACTTGCTAACATTCTTCTGCAATCTTATAGAGCAGTCTTTCTGTATCCTCCCATCCCAGACAAGGATCTGTGATGGATTTTCCATAAATACAATCACTGTCAATGCTCTGGCACCCTTCCACCAGGTAACTCTCTATCATTACACCTTTTATCAGCTTCTTTAAATCAGAATTATAATTTCGGCTGTGTAGTACTTCACTTACAATACGAATCTGTTCTTTGAATTGCTTATTAGAATTAGAATGGTTTGCATCAATAATTGCCGCCGGATTTTTCAAGTTTTTTTTCAGGTACATTTCCTGTAATCGAACTAAATCTTCGTAATGATAATTGGGAATACATGTCCCATATCTATTTACCCCTCCGCGAAGGATAACGTGTGCCAGTTCATTTCCTTCTGTCGTTACCTCTCTGCCTTTATATATGAAAGAATGAGAGCACTGCGCAGCAATTACAGAATTCAACATTACGGAAAAATCACCGCTGGTTGGATTTTTCATTCCTACTGGTATATCCATTCCACTGGCAGTCAAACGGTGCTGTTGATTTTCCACAGAACGAGCACCCACTGCCTCATAAGATAAAACATCATCCAGATAATTTCTGTTTTCCGGATACAGCATCTCATCTGCACCTGTCAAACCACTCTCACTAATTGCACGAATATGCATTTTCCGAATCGCAATAATCCCTGCCAGTAAATCCGGTTCCTTGTCCGGTTCCGGCTGATGAAGCATTCCTTTGTAACCCTCTCCGGTGGTCCTCGGTTTATTTGTATAAATTCTAGGAATCACCATCAACCGGTCGGAAACTTTCTCATACACCTTTGCCAATCTGCTCACATACTCACAGACTGAATCTTCATTATCTGCAGAACATGGTCCCACTATTACGATAAATTTATCGGATTTTCCAGTAAAAATATCGCGGATTTCCTCATCTCTTTTTCTCTTAGTTTCTTTAATTTTTTCTGAAAGTGGATATTCCTCTTTCAGATCCGCCGGATGCGGAAGTTTTTTGTTGATTATCATTCCCATTATTTTTCCTGCTTTCTTTAAAGTATATCTGTGATAGCAAGATGCTGCCGCAAAAGCGACAGCATACAATTAAGCAAAACGATAAGCCGGGTTATGTCGTTGAACAATCATCTATCTAGACCTGACGTTACCGCCAGGTTCAAGCAACCTACCTAAAGCGTGACGGGCAGCCACATAGCTTTTATTCGGTCTTGCTTCGGATGGGGTTTACATGTGCCCTTCCTGTTACCAGAGAGGCGGTAGTCTCTTACACTGCCTTTCCACCCTTACCTGAAACTACATCTTCTTCGACAAACGAAGCAAACGTGCTCTTCAGGCGGTTTATTTCTGTTGCACTG
>CASERA010000295.1 GCA_949290175.1 uncultured Ruminococcus sp. | reverse complement strand
TAATTAAGCCAAAATATATAGGCCAAAAAGGAAGGAATTTTATATGGCTTTTGATGGAATCGTCGTGGCAGACCTTGTTCACGAACTAAGAAAACAACTGTTAAACGGAAGAATCGCAAAAATTGCGCAGCCGGAAGCGGATGAACTACTTCTGACAGTGAAGTCATCTGCAGGGCAGAAACGGCTTTATATTTCTGCAAGTGCGTCTCTCCCTTTGATATATCTGACAGAAAACAACAAACCAAGCCCAATGACAGCACCTAACTTCTGTATGCTGCTCCGTAAACACATCAGCAATGGACGAATTGTAGATATTTATCAACCTAAACTGGAACGTATCATTCACTTTACCATTGAACACCTGGATGAACTGGGCGATTTATGCCGTAAAGATCTGGTAGTAGAAATCATGGGAAAACACAGTAATATTATTTTCTGCACATCGGACGGAAAAATCATCGACAGCATTAAACATGTTTCGGCACAAATGAGTTCTGTCCGTGAAGTCCTTCCAGGAAGAGACTATTTTATCCCGGATACAATGGAAAAAACCGATCCACTTACTGTTTCTGAAACAGAGTTCATTTCTTTGCTCCAAGAGAAGCCTGTACCGCTTTCCAAAGCCATCTATACAAGCTTCACCGGAATCAGCCCGGTTACCGCAGAAGAAATCTGCGCTCTTTCCAGCATGGACTCCTCACTCCCCCCAAAAGAACTGTCGAGTGATATTTTAAAACATATTTATAATCAGTTTTCCATTTACCTGTCCGCTGTCAAAGATGGCAGCTTTTCACCAGCCATTTACTATGACGGGAAGGAGCCAAAGGAATTCTCGGCTCTGCCGCTGACTCATTTTAGTAATTATCGCCGGGAAGACTATGCTTCTATCTCAGAGGTACTGGAAACCTACTATGCCTCTAAAAATCTAATTACACGCATCCGCCAGAAGTCTGCAGATCTCCGTCACATTGTGCAGACTGCTTTGGAGCGTACCCGCAAAAAATATGATTTACAGCTCAGGCAGCTCAAAGATACCGAAAATCGCGATAAATACAAGATTTTCGGAGAACTGATTCACACATATGGTTACAATCTGGAACCTGGTGCGAAGATTCTGGAGGCACTGAATTATTACACAAATGAAATGGTGCGGATTCCATTAGACAATACCAAAACACCCGGAGAAAACGCACAGCGTTACTTCGACAAATACAATAAGCAGAAACGTACCTTTGAAGCTTTGACTCAGCTAACTCAGGAAACAAAAGAAGATATCCAATATCTGGAATCCATCAGTACGGCTCTGGATATTGCACTCAGTGAAGAAGATCTGGCAGAAATCAAAGAAGAACTGATTCACTCTGGTTATATGCGCCGCAAATTTACGAAGAAAAAGGTAAAAATCAAAAACAAACCGCTTCATTACATTTCCAGTGATGGATACCACATTTATGTCGGTAAAAACAATCTGCAGAATGACTGGCTGACCTTTGATTTTGCTGTTGGAAATGACTGGTGGTTCCATGCCAAAGATGCTCCCGGTTCCCATGTCATCGTTCGTACAAATGGTGATGAATTGCCGGACCGCACGTTCGAAGAGGCAGGAAAACTTGCTGCTTATTACTCAAAATTCCGCGGAAGTGAGCGCGTTGAAATTGACTATGTGGAGAAAAAACAGGTCAAAAAACCAAAAGGTGCGAAACCAGGATTTGTTGTGTATTATACAAACTATTCTCTGGTAATAGACAGCGATATCAGCGGACTTCAGGAAATTATCGATTAACTGAATCCTTATAAAAATACCAGGAGCCGGGAATCATATCATTCCCGGCTCCCAGTATTTTTCTTTTATCTTTACATCTGTTTTATTCAGAACATCTTACATGCTTGGGCCGCCGGCTCCTGACCCAGAAGATAGTCAATAAACTGCTGCGCAGTCCTTCCTGATAATCCGCCGTGGCTTAATTCCCATTTATTGGCTTCCAGAAGAAGTATTTCCTCAGGCATAGTAATCTGATTTTGTTTTGCCAGTTCCAGTACAATCTGCTGAAACTCTTTCTTGTTCGGCGCACCAAAATAGATAGTCACACCAAATCTTGCCACTAGGGAAAGTTTTTCCTGAACGGTATCATTTGTATGCAAATCTTCATCTCTGTCTGACTTATCTCTAAATGTCTCCCTAACCAGATGTCTCCGATTGGATGTGGCATAAATCAAAATATTATCCGGCTTCTTTTCCAGTCCGCCTTCAATTACAGCTTTTAAATATTTATATTCAATTTCAAACTCTTCAAATGATAAATCATCCATATAAATAATAAATTTATAATTTCGATTCTTAATCTGTGCGATGATATCATTCAAATCCTGAAATTGATGTTTATAAACTTCTATCATTCGCAGCCCCTGAGCATAATACTGATTCAAAATTGCTTTGATAGATGAGGATTTGCCTGTTCCAGCATCACCATAGAGAAGACAATTGTTTGCCTTCCTGCCCTCCACAAATGCCCTCGTATTATCAATCAACTTTTTCTTTGCGATTTCATAACCGACCAAATCATCCAGATGTACATGTGCGATATTGGTAATCGGTACAATCTGCGCAGATTCTCCTTCCGGATGCTCCACACGGAAAGCCTTATGAAGTCCTAATTTGCCTACACCGAATTCCCTGTAAAATGCAGTCAGATATTTTTTAAATTCTCCGACATCCGGGGCCATCCCCAGTTCTCTGCTCAGATTACAGATTCTGTCACGTATACGTTTATTAAATACATTCCGTTTACTTTCTGCATTTTCATAATTCAAAAGAATTGCAAAACAATCTGCCTCCAAAATCTTCATAAAATCAGTGAAATCATAATCAAACAACTCTTTAAATATACCAAAATCATGCTCGGCAATCTGATTTACACTTCCGTCCACTTCACCTACAATCTCACAGGCAGTACTATATGCATTTTCATCATTTGCCAAAAGGAACGTCAGAAATGTATGCCATAAATTTCCGGAAAATCCATGACTTTCGGAAATCTCCAAAATTTCATTTACACATTCAAACAACAGGCTTTTCAAATCTTCCCGGTTATAATACTCATTATCAAAATTTTCCATCAAAAACGTCATATCCTGGAGAATTTCTCCATATTCCATATTTTTATACAATATCAATTCATTTGTATGCATTATCCATTCCTCTTTTCCTTATTCATAATCTGCTGCTTTTACAAGATTGATTCTACAATTCTATTTTCAGTAATTTCCGAGAATTTTCAGATTTCTAGCCTCTTCCCGTAAACCACGAAGTGCATTTTTCACTGCCGGTTCCGCTAGATTTCCTTCAAAGTCCACGAAGAAACGGTACTCCCAGCTTCTGCCTTCTACCGGCCGTGATTCAATCTTACACATATTCAAATCATTATATATAAAATGAGACAGAATCTGATACAAGGAACCACTTTCATGAGGCAGTTCAAAACAGAGACTGATTTTAGAAGCATCGGGTGTAAAAATCTTCTGGTTTGTTACGATAATAAACCGGGTAGAATTATTCGGCTCATCATTGATATTATCCGCTAAAACTGACAGTCCATAAAGCTTAGCTGCATAAGCACTGCATACTGCTGCCTGAGACTTATCCTGCTCTTCCAGCACCTTTTTTGCCGCAGCCGCAGTATTGGACACACTGACCTGCTGCCAGTCCCCATGATTGTCCAGAAAACGCGTCGTCTGCATCAGTGCTTCCGCTTTAGAATACACACGCTTGATATCTGACATCTTAGTTCCCGGAAGCCCTGAGAGTGTATTTGTAATTGGAATAATTGTTTCAGCTACGATATAATTTTCAAATTCTACCAAAAGATCATAGACTTCATTCACCGCACCTGCAGAAGAATTTTCAATCGGAAGCACTGCAAAATCAGCAGAACCTTCTTCAATTGCTTCCATTGCATCCCTAAATGTGGCAACATGGAAATTATTTTCATTCTCTCCGAAATAGTGCTTCATCGCAGCCTGCCCATAAGCACCCTCAACTCCCTGGAATACTACCCTCGCTTTTTCCGGCTCCAGAGAATCTACTTCAATAAACGGAAGTCTGCCCAGCACCCCTGCTTCTACAAGAAGATGATACTGCAATTTGCGGCTCATACTCATCAATTGTGCATACAATTCCTGAATTCCTTTTTTGTTAAATTCACCGGATACTTTGGATGCCACAGCCGCCAGTTTTTCATTTTCACGCTGCCTGTCCAACACCTTGCGTCCCGCAGTCACTTTATATTTTCCAACTTCTTCACAAATCTGCATTCTTTTTTCATACAACTTTACCATTTGGTCATCAATTTCATCTAGTTTAATTCTTAATTCTTCCAATGTTGCCATTTCTTTAATCTCCTTATGTAAAACTAACATGTATTGTATTATAATACATTTCTTGTATAAAATCCATTTTTCTTTCCCATACTCCTTGATATGAAGAACAAATTTATTTTATGCGGCACCCTTGGCTGGTGCATGGAAATTTTATATACCGGACTCCACTCACTGCATAACCGGGACTTTCGGCTGATGGGAAAAACTTCTGTCTGGATGTTTCCGATTTACGGAATGGCATGTCTTCTGACCCCCGTATGCCGGCTTTTAAAAGGAAGAAATCCTATCTTAAGAGGGAGCGTTTATGCCTCTTTAATTTTTATAGGAGAATTTATTTCGGGTCTGTTTTTAAAGAAACGCAGCTTATGCCCCTGGGATTATAGCCATGCCAAATTCAATGTCAAAGGGGTTATCCGTTTAGACTATGCTCCACTCTGGTTTGGCGCAGGTCTGCTCTTTGAAAAATTTTTAAAAAATTAATAGTTTCTCCTTAAATTCTTTGTTGAAAAGGCACACATTTTAGTATATGATAGGTGGAGAGATTTTGCACAGGGAGGTTATTTATGAGACATTTAATGAGTCCTCTGGATTTTTCTGTTGAGGAACTGGACGAGCTTTTAAATTTGGCAGGTGATATTGAAAATCACCCGGACAAATACGCACATGCCTGCGAAGGGAAAAAGCTGGCAACATTATTTTATGAACCAAGCACACGTACAAGACTGAGCCACGAAGCAGCCATGCTGAATCTGGGGGGAAGTATTATGGGATTTTCTTCCGCAAATTCCAGTTCAGCTGCAAAAGGTGAGAGTGTTTCCGATACTATCCGCACCGTTTCCTGTTATGCAGATATCGCCGCAATGCGTCACCCGAAAGAAGGTGCACCGATGGTTGCATGCAGGCACTCTTCTATTCCGGTTATCAATGCTGGAGACGGCGGGCATCAGCATCCAACACAGACTCTGACAGACCTGCTGACAATCAAATCTTTAAAAGGCCGCTTAAATAACATGACAATCGGACTTTGCGGAGATTTGAAATTTGGACGCACTGTCCACTCTCTCATCCATGCACTAGTACGTTATGAAGGCATCAAATTTGTTTTAATTTCTCCGGAAGAATTAAGACTCCCAAGCTACATTCGCCAGGATGTGCTGGATAAAAATAACATTCCATATACAGAAGTAGTCCGTCTGGAAGAGGCTCTTCCAAAACTGGACATCCTCTATATGACTCGCGTACAAAAAGAACGTTTCTTCAACGAAGAAGATTATGTTCGTATGAAAGATTTTTATATTCTGGACAAGAAGAAAATGGAACTTGCACCGGATGATATGTATGTTCTGCATCCGCTTCCACGTGTCAATGAGATTTCCGTAGAAGTCGACGATGATCCGCGGGCAGCATATTTTAAGCAGGTGCAGTACGGAGTTTATGTCCGCATGGCTCTAATCCTGACGCTGCTCGATATCCATGTAGATTAATTGATATTAAATCTGAAAAAGAAAGAAGGTACATAGATGAAGAATACATTGAATGTCGGACGAATTTCCGAAGGTTTTGTTCTCGACCATATCGAAGCGGGCAAAAGCATGGAGATTTATAACTATCTCCATCTTGATAAACTGGACTGCTGCGTTGCGATTATTAAAAATGCACGAAGCAGTAAGATGGGTAAAAAAGATATTATGAAAATCGAATGTCCGATTGACTTCATGGATCTTGATATTCTCGGATTCATTGACCACAATATTACCGTCAATATTATTGAAAATGAGGAAGTTGTCGCAAAAAAAATCCTGACGCTTCCAAAAGAAATCACAAATGTTATCAAATGTAAAAATCCAAGATGCATAACATCCACGGAGCAGGAGCTGGACCAGATATTCAGGCTCACTGATGAGGAGAACAAGATATACAGATGCATCTACTGTGAAACAGCGGCAAAAAGTAAGCAGAAGTGATCCCG
>CASERA010000294.1 GCA_949290175.1 uncultured Ruminococcus sp. | reverse complement strand
CTCTTTAAACTCATCCGAGAGATAATTGTCCCACGGTTCAATCCAGCCGTTGCTCAGTGCTTCCACCGTATCCTGTACACCATGAAGGATATCCGGCCCCTGCCCTGATAAAATAGATGTCTTCAGAGCTGTCTGCCATTCTCCCGTCTTCAGCACTACTTCTACTTTGATGTTATCCTCATTCGTCTCATTGAATTTTTCTACCATTGGCTCAATGGCACTCATAGAACCTGATGTCCATGTGAAATACTGGAGAGTTACCTTCTCCTTATCTCCGGAAGCACTCTGGTCTTTTCCTGTACTTCCGCACCCACCCAGCAATGTCACCGTCATCGCTGCTACAAGCAAAGTGCTTATTAGTCTCTTTTTTTTCATAATCATTTTTCTCCTTCGAATTTTATCTTGATAAATCAATTCTAATAAATTTCTCTGTGAAAAACTTATGACTCACGTGTAAAAACTTCCTTATTCTTTGTCAGATATCTACGGTCCCATTTCACTGTTAGTGACTTTCATAATATTTTTTATACACCTGAGAAAGATACCTTCCGTCCTTATACCCCAACTCAAACGCAATCTGACTCAGAGTATAATTTCCAGATTCTATCATTTCTTTCGCTTTCTCAATCTTCACCCGTATAATATAGTCCTTGAAATTCTCTCCACTTTCTTTAAAGAGACAACTCAAATAATTAGGACTGACATAAACCTTCTCGGCTACCGTAATCAAAGACACATCCCCTGACAGATTCTGCTTCACATATCGTTTTGCTTTCTCTATGATTCCTTCGTTCCGCATAACCCGGTTATGATTAATCTTTTCCGTAATATTCTGAAGGACAAAATCGACCTGTCTTTGCACCTCAGACAATGTCGTATATGTATTCTTTCCTCTTAACTCCTCTAACAACCCTTCCAGCTCCAGAAGGAAGTTTTCCTCTCCTTCCATCACCTTGCCCCGAAGCTCTCGAAGAAGGGTACTGATAAATCCGGTGATCTCCTCATATATAAATGTCTGTCCACACACCGCGCACTTACCAAGCAATGTAAAATACTGTTCAATCTGGCTTTCCGTCCCCATCACATCTCCAGCTTTAACACAGGCCAGCAATTCTCCCTCCTGCTGCTCCACGCAAAACAAATCTCTGTGCTCTTCCCTTTCAATATCTGCGATATAAATAATACTCTGGTTCCCCATAAAAAATCGGTAAGCCAGTGCGTGCTCTGCCTCCTTATACGCCTTGGAAAGATAACGGATATTTCCTGCAATCCGTCCGATTCCTAAGCTGACCGTCCTTCCCCATCTCTCCTTCATTTCCGACTGAATCCGCATTGCCTTGCCCTGCAGATATGGAAGAATCTCTTTCGCCCGCATTGTTTTGGGGGAGTTCAGTACAATTACAACCCGGTCCTTCATATCCGTAAATACAGCGCAACGATACTCGCTGCTGATTACCGATTGACATACCTCTCTAAGTTGAAGCAGAAACATTCTGGAAGACATCTTTTCCTCCTGTTCTCCATCCGGCTCACAAACCATAACCACCATATTCTGAATATCCAGATTAATATTCAAGAACTCAAATTGTCTCTTTATCTTCTCTTCATCCCGCTCAAATCCTCCCAGAATCTGATTCATATAATGCTCCCTAAGTATCGGAATACTTTTTTCAAGCTTTTTCCGAAGCCGCTCTTCTTCCTGAATCCTCTCCTTTTCTCTCGATATCTCATCCCGGATGTCAGATACCACTCTTACAATTTCTTCGATTTTGGCTGGCTTCAGCAGATAATTACTAGCTTTATATTCCATCGCTTTTTTTACATATTCAAATTCCTCATGTCCAGATAAAAAAATCATTTTAATTTCAGGATACTGCTCATACACTTTCTGTGCAAGCTCAATCCCATCCATAATCGGCATTACAACATCTGTCAGGATTATATCCGGCTTCTGCACTTCCAGCAAACGGAGCGCCTCCTGTCCGTTTTCCGCAGCACCGCAAATTTTCACATCATGCGATTCCCATTCCCCCACACGGCAAATGCCCTCCCGCAAAATACGCTCATCCTCTACGATCAGCATCTTAATCATTCCTGTTTCCTCCCTCTAATTTCTTAACAAGTCTGATTTTTACCTTCATTCCTTCTACTCTTTAAAATCCATACGGAAAACAAATACGCACTTTTGTACCATTTTCTTCTCCCGACTCAAAGGATACTCCATACCCATTTCCCGCATACAGTACAATCCTATCTCTCACATTTCCGATTGCATAACCATGACTTTCACTCTCTGGTATTTCGCCCCAATTTAATGCCTTCAGAAGTTCCCTACTGATACCGCATCCATTATCCGTAATACAGAACATGATATTATCTTCTTCCTGGAATACTTTAATCCGGATTTTTCCCTGATAAGAAATCTTCTCAAATCCATGAATTAACGAATTTTCTATAAATGGCTGCAAAATCAACTTCGGTATCCGTTCTTCCCTAACTTCCGGCTCCACTTGTATCTCATAATCAAATTTCCCATCCATCCGTACTTTCTGAATCTCCAGGTACTTTCTGGCATGCTCCACTTCCCTCGCCACAGAGGTAATATCTTCCCCTTTGTTGAGACTCAGCCTAAAGAAATCCGCCAAATCAGCAATCAAATCCGCAATTTCATTATTATTATCCATTTTTGCCAGCCAATAAACCATATCCAATGTATTATATAAGAAATGTGGGTTAATCTGCGCTTGAAGAGCTTTCAGCTCTTCTACTCTTTTCTGTTCCTCTACCCTTTTTACCTCTGTCATCAGTCCCGATACTCTCTTCATTAACACACAAAATCTTCGTCCCAGATGAGCAATTTCATCGTTATATTTCGGTTCAAACACTACTCCCATATGATTCTCCACAGCCTCATCCATCGACTTTACCAAGGCTTGAATCGGATTTACTACTGTTCTGGATATAAAAGAAGCAATCAAAAATACTACTAAAACTGATAATGTGAATACTACCAGTGCTACACTTCTAATTTGTCCTGCCTGCCGATATAAGATATTCATATTATAAATATAAACAATATCCCAATCCATAAGCTCAATTGGTCTGATGTGGATTCCCATTCTTTCCTTCTCCAGCACCTTACCTGAATCTCCCCCAACATTTTCCTTCACTTCTTTTACCAGTGTTCTGTACTTCTCTCCTTCAAGCCATTGTAAGTCTCCTGCATGCACAACTACATTTCCGTCCTGGTCCAGAATCAGTATATTAGTCTGCCGTTTTTGTGCCTCTTCTTCAATCATATTCTGAAGATATTTCTTTTTTAGGAAAAATATCAGTGTAGAATAATCATCATTGTCTTCAGAAGTATATCCCACTCCTGGATACGAACTACTTCCGTCCCGGTTATCCTGAAAGTAGAAAGAACGCAGGATACCGAAACAATCCTCATTTGTTTTGAAAGTACGGTACAAAATCTTATTTTTATTTTCCATACATTCTGTATAATAAGGAGAATTTACAAACTCCTCATATTCAAAAAGCGGAGTATATTCATCTGAATAAATTTTTTTATCACTCCCAACCATCTGTATTGACTGAACAAGAGCGTTATTGCGCAGTTTCATATTCTTAAAATAATTTCTGAACCGAT
>CASERA010000293.1 GCA_949290175.1 uncultured Ruminococcus sp. | reverse complement strand
CTCGCTACAACAGGACGAAGAGGACCTGTGTGGATTGATATTCCGGTTAATTATCAAGGATGCACGATTGAGACAGATGAGTTGAGAGGTTATGATCCGGAAGAAGATAGAGCAGCTGCCCCGATTCCGGTATCAAGTGAGAATGTAAAAGAAGTAATTGAGAAAGTGCGCAAAGCGGAACGTCCTGTGCTTTATGCGGGAAACGGTATCAGACTTTCAGAAGGCTATGATGATTTCCGTAAATCTGTTGAGTTGCTTGGAATACCGGTCGTAACATGCTGGGATTCTATAGATGCAATAGAAGATGATAATCCTCTTTATGTAGGACGCGGGGGGATTATGGGAGACCGGGCAGGAAATTTTGCCGTACAGAACGCTGACCTGGTTCTGGCTGTTGGAAACCGGTTGTCTATCAGACAGGTAGGATATAACTGGGAGACGTGGGCGAGAGAAGCATATGTGATTATGGTTGATGTTGATCCAGGAGAACTGAAGAAGAGGACATTACATGTGGAAATGCCAATTTGCGCGGACGCCAAAAACTTTTTTGAGACAATGAATGAACTTCTTGAAGAGGAGAAGAAACCTGTCTTTGAAAACAGAGAATGGCTTGATAAATGCTCTGAGTGGAAAGAAAAATATCCGGTAACACTCCCGAAACATTGGCAGGAAGATGGAGAGCATGCTAATGTATATGCTTTTATAAAATATTTAAGTGATAATTTAGAGGATGGTAATCTGACGGTAGTTTCAAATGGAAGTGCATGTGTTGTAGGAAGCCACAATTATGTGATTAAGAAAGATGCAAGATTCTTAATCAATAGTGGGGTTGCAAGTATGGGATATGGTCTCCCGGCGGCAATAGGCGCATGCGTGGCATTTGATAGAAAGTCTACAATCTGTCTTGAAGGAGACGGTAGTATTATGATGAACCTTCAGGAATTACAGACAGTTATTACAAATAAATTGCCAATTAAATTGTTCCTGATCAATAATGCCGGATATCATTCCATCAGACAGACACAGAACAATCTGTTTGGTGGACATACAAAAGTAGGAATTGGTCCGGAAAGTCATGATTTATCATTTCCCGATTTTGGTAAAATTGCAACTGCATTTGGATATACATATTTTGCTGCACACAGTAACGAAGAAATGAAACAAGTAGTAGATCAAATGCTTGCAATTGAGGGCCCTGCTTTTTGTGAAATTTTTGTTTCTACAGAGCAGAATTTTGAGCCAAAAAGTGCTACAAAGAAGTTGGAAGATGGCAGCCTTTTTAGTCCTCCACTGGAAGATCTTGCACCATTCCTTGATAGGAAAGAACTTTTGAGTAATATGATTATAGAGCCGTTAAACGAGGAATAATGGATGAAGCAGAAGTTAAAGGCAATTTTATTAGATTTGGATGGCACTATTTACTATGGAAGCAGGTTGATTAAAGGCGCTGATCAAGCGGTGGAATATTTCAGAGATCATGGAATTCAAGTATTTTTTCTGACAAACAACTCTACCAAGACCAGAAAACAGTTACTGGAGAAGCTAATCGGAATGGGGATGGAGTGTTACGAAGAAGAGATATATACATCAGGATATGCCTCGGCACTCTATGCCGCACAGATGGGGTACGACAGTGTCTATGTCTTTGGAACCGAGTCGTTAAAGAAGGAGTTTGTGGATGCAGGTATAGAAGTTGCTGATTATGCACCGGTTGTAGTTATAGGATACGATATGGAATTTGACTACAAGAAACTGACGGATGCACTCCAGGTAGCACTGCAGGCTGAAACAATAATAGCATGCAATACAGAAACACATTATCCCGGAGAAAATGCTATGAGAATGCCCGGCTGCGGCGCAATGGTGGGGGCTTTGGAAGGAAGTCTTGGAAGAAAAGTGGATTATATAGTTGGAAAACCCAATACTTTACTTTTGGACGTTATATGTAAACAACAGGGACTTGACAAAAACGAAATAATGGTAGTGGGCGATACTTATGAAAGTGATATTATAATGAGCCGGAAGTTTGGATGCCGATCTGTGTATATCCACCCGGGAGAATGCAGCAGTGCGATTACTGCTGTTTCCATAAAGGATATACCGGCTATGCTGGAAAATAATATGATATAAATAGGCTGTCATAATTATGAGGAGCTGAAGAGGAGTATACATGAATAAGATTAGTTTGTTAGATTGTACGCTACGTGATGGCGGTTATATTAATGACTGGAGATTCGGAGAAAAAGCAATTTGTGATATTACCAAAAAACTTGTACAGGCGGGAATAGAGTATTTGGAGATTGGATTTGTCAGAGATTGTGTATATGATAAAGACTGTTCTTTGTTTAATGGAAACGAAAGTGTAAAACATGTCATTGCGCCAAAATGTCCTGGTACACAGTATGTTGGAATGATTGATATGGGGAAGCCGATGCCTCTTGAAAAGCTTGGGAAACGGCAGAAAGATGGATTTGATGTTTTCAGGGTTATTTTCAAGAAACCTAAACTAGAGGAAGCATATGATTATATTCAAAAATTGCTCGAACTGGGATATGTGGTATTTGCTCAGCTGGTTGGTACAGATTCATATTCGGATAAAGAGTTTATAGAGGCAATTGAAAAGTTTAATCAGTTGGATATCAGTGCATTTTCTATTGTTGACAGTTTCGGGTTGATTAAGAAGAATGACTTTTTAAGGCTGGTACAGATTGCAGATAATAATCTCAGAGAGGGTATTGGACTTGGATATCATTCGCATAACAATATGCAGCAGGCTTTCGGCAATGCAGTAGCTATGACTGAACTCAACCTGAAAAGGGATATTATTCTGGATGCCTGCGTTTTTGGAATGGGACGTGGAGCGGGGAATTTGAATCTGGAATTGTTTGCCCAGCATATGAATGAGAATTTTGGAAAGCATTATCAGATTGAGCCGATGCTGGAGATTATAGATGAGTATCTGAATGATATTTACAGGAATCATTTCTGGGGATATTCATTGCCGCTGTATCTGGCAGCTGTAAACGGATGCCATCCGAATTATGCGATATATTTTGCTTCAAAGGGAACGCTGACCGTAAAATCTTATAATGAAATACTTCGGGGCATTCCAGAGGAAGACAAAGCTAAGTTCAGCAAGGAAAAGGCGGAAGATATTTATGTGAAATATCAGGAAAAATTTATTGATGACAAAGAAGCACTGGATGAACTGGAAAAGCAGTTCTCCGGAAAAGAAATTTTACTGCTTGGTCCAGGAAAAAGTCTTAATACAGAGACAAAAAGAATACGTGCATTTATTGAAGAGAAAAAGCCGGTTGTAATCGCGTTGAACTTTGTGCCGGAAAATTATAAATGTGATTATGTGTTCAGCTGTCATATGAGGAGATATAAGGATATTCAGGATCGAAAGGATGTAAAGAAGATAGTAACCTCTAATATGAGAGAAGCAGAAAATTATGAATATAAGCTTAATTTTTCAAGCTATGCAGCCAAATCGAAAGAAATTATGGAAAATGCAGGGCTTATGTGCATTAATCTGCTGATGAGTCTGGGAGTAAAACGTGTGAATCTTGCAGGACTGGATGGCTATGATACGGAAAACAGGGGGAATTATCTGAACAGCGGTCTGGAATATGATTTTACGCCTGAAGTGTTGAAGATCAGAAATCAGCTGATTCGTGAAGAGATGAAGAAGCAGAGGGAACAGATTGAACTGAATTTTATTACTGAAAGTGTGTATGAATCCTGAGAAGGTGTTTGAATAATATGACCGGAAAAATTGACATAACCAAAATATCGATTGAAGCTCGCAGAATACCGGACGGTTTTAAGAATACCAAAATACTTCACATTTCGGATCTGCATAATGCACGTTTCGGAAATGGACAGAAAGTGATTATTGAAACTGTACGAGG
>CASERA010000292.1 GCA_949290175.1 uncultured Ruminococcus sp. | reverse complement strand
TCAGCAGAATTCAGAATATCCACCACATCATCTTCTGTGATTTTTTCATCCTTCTGCACTGTAAACCGATCTACCAAATCCGGAACCATATCCAGAATTTTTGTGACTGTATCCTGATTTTTAATATTCACCAGTTTTGTGGTTCCATTCTTGATAACAAGGACTGCGCTTGGTGTAATTCTTCCGCCTATTCCACCCATTCCTTTATCCTTTTTCTCTGCACGGAATGAACCTGCACCAATTCCGAAAGACACGTCCACCAGAGGCAAAATGATGGTATCATTAACATGGATTGCATCTCCTACGACTGTTTTGGAAGTGATGATTCCATCCATTCCCTGAAATAATGCTTCTACTGTTGTTTTAAAATTATTACTCTCTGCCATTTGATACTTCCTCCTTTATACGCCGGTTCTTTCTCTTATAAATGCATTTTTCTGATGTGGGAAAATGTAGTTCTGACATTTTTATCCCATATAAGATTCCACAGCAGAATCACAAAATACAATGAACAGGCTTTTCCTTTTATAAAAAGATTTCCTTTCAGGACCTTTTCATCAAAATTGGGCTGAATTTCTGTATATTCTCCTAAAAACGGATATAAAATACTAAGTCCCGCTAAGACCTGTCCTGTCAGACATGGGTCTGAAAATCCAAATTCAATATCAGCTTTGCACTGCTGCGGTCTAAGAAAATATAACAAACGTTTCAGCTCTTTCAGACTTTTCCAAAACGCTGCCTGATGGATTTCGCTCCTCAGAAACTCCATAAGAATGTCTTTTTTTCTTAATAATGATTTTATAGTATCACATATTTTCTGAAATGTGTATTGAAGCTTATTGAAAAAACTTTTTATCTTCTTCTGCTTTATTTTCTGAGGTTCCCTTTCAAATTGCTTCACTTTTTCATATGGAATTTCAGCGGATTTCGGTGTTTTTGCCTCCTTCACGACTTCTGTTTTTTCCATTGATCCCGTATTTTCTAATGTATGCGTTGCTGCCGGCTCTTCTGTACTTTCTGAGGTTATTTTTTTCCCTGCAATACGAACCTTCCAGGAGAAAACTTCATCCTGATATGTTATATTTCCTCGAATCAGGGAACAAAGCCAGGAAAATTTGACAGTTCCTCTGATAGAGTGCCAGTCTCCCGGACACCAGACTTCTCCCTGATACTTAAATGGTGTAAACAGTGTAATGCAGGACAGCACTACGAGTATTCCCAATACTGCCAGCAATATCCACCCTATAATTTTTAAAATCAACAGAAGTATATGTACCATCCGTCTTTACACACTGCCTTCCCCAGATTCTCTCTGATTTTTCAGGATATATTCCCTGAGATCACATCCTTTTGTTTTCTGATATACCTCTTTCGTAATCTCCACTACAAGAGAAACCGCTTCATCATATCCATCCGCAATCCCTACAATAAACAACGGCATATTTTCAAAAATATGTTGTTTCAGCAGAAGTGCTGAAAAGAATTCCAAATGATTTTGTTTCCCCTGTGCCAGAACCAGGATATACAGATTGGGCTGGAACTGGTTTTTCTTCAGTTTTCTGATAATGCGCTCTTTTTGTCTTTCCAGTGTTTCACTGATATACAACCCCCGGTAAAATTCCATCTGCATCCTGATTCCTTGCCTTCCATTTTCTATAATTATTCACTTTGTTATTGATAATAATAAGCATCCAGCACCTGCTTTGCTATTGGTACTGCTTTTGCTCCATCATTACCGTCATATCCTTCAATGATGACACTGATTACCAGTTCCGGATTATCTACATTCGTAAAGCCGACAAACCAGGAATGTGTTTTTTCTCCATCCGTCATACTATACTCTGCCGTTCCGGTTTTTCCTGCAACCGTATAGGATTGTCCGCTCATCATAGAGGCAGTTCCTTCTTCTACAACTGCACGCATATACTCTTTCAACTGGGAAGCTTCATCAGAAGTCATAAGGCGTCGATAACTCTTCGGAACATTCTGCCGTATTTCCGTCCCGTTATAATTGGTTACCTTATCCACCAGATATGGTTCCATCAATGTGCCTCCATTTGCAATCGACTGAGCAATCAATGCCATATGATATGGGCTGACCAGTGTATTTCCCTGTCCCATGGCCGTCATCATCATCTCGCCGTCACTCGTATTCTCATCAACGGCGAAGGAACTCTTTGAATAATCAAGAACAGAAGGAAGTTTTTGATTAAACAGCAGCTGTTCTGCGGTACCCCGGTAAGCCTTACGATTCAGCATCAGCCCAATATTGGCAAAAGATGCGTTGCAGGAATTTGCAAAAGAACTCCTTAAATCCTCCACCCCATGCGCTGTGCCGTCAAAACATTGAATGGTAATGTCCTCATGACTGATTGCTCCCTCACAATTATAACTGTAATTTGCATAATCGCTGTGCTCTCTCATATATTCCAGGGCGGTCACAATTTTAAATGTAGAACCCGGCGCATAAGCACCTTGGGTCGCACGGTTTAACAGCGGACTCAGCGTATCATCTGAATTTAAAATACTCCAGTTTTCTTCCACAGTATTTGGGTCATAGGAGGGACCTGATACCATAGAAAGTATCTTCCCCGTGCTGGCCTCCATTACAACAATAGCGCCTTTATTTTCCCCAAGTGCATTATATGCAGCCTGTTGTAAATCAGCGTCCAGTGTAGTAACCACCGTATCCCCATGATTTTTTTCATCTCTGAACTCATTCAAAAGTTTCTCTGCAAAAAATGCATTAAATGTCAAAAGTTCTGAATTTTCCACTGATTCCAACCCGCTTTTTCCGGTAGAATCATAACTGTATCCAACCACATGGGCAAATGCTGCTCCGTACGGATACACCCGTGACTCAGTTCCATCCTCTTCCACCTGTGTTTCTGCAAGAACGTTTCCATTCCTGTCCGTGATACTGCCTCGTATAATCCTGTCAGCAAATGCATCTTGTCTGATATTGTACGGGCTGTTTACAATCGTCTTTACACGTACCACATTGAAATACACGATATAAGCCATTAACGCAAGGAACATGGCAACAAAGAAATACGTTACTCTAGCGAACTCTTTGTTTCGGAACTTCTTCGAACGCCGGTTTCCTTGCTGTTGTTTTCTTCTTTGCGTTCCTTCTCTGCGTTCCATTTCTCAACTCTCTTTCTCTCTTTCTTTCCAGAGTTTCCTCTTCATCTTCTCTTAAAATATACAATCCCTGAATGATTCCAAATATAATCATTGTACTCAGAATGGAGCTCCCCCCATAACTGACAAGAGGCAGTGTCACCCCCGTAGAAGGAATAAATTTAGTAACTCCTCCAATTGTTAAGAATACCTGAAAAATGTAACAGGTTCCAAGCCCTAATGCAACCAGTTTATAGAATTGATTCCGGATTGTCATCGCAATATTTAAAAACATGACATAACAGCTCACACAAACGAGTATCAGACATAGTGCAAAAATCAGTCCCATCTCTTCAGAAATTGCAGAAAAGATAAAATCTTCCGCTGCGACAGGAATCTGATCCGGAAGTCCCTGATAAAGCCCCATGCCAAACCATCCGCCTGTTCCAATTGCAAAAAGCGATTGTGCCACCTGATATCCACCTTCACTGTATGAAGCGAAAGGATCCTGCCATGCAGCTACTCTCACTCGAATATGTCCGAATAAATGATAGGCAAGCACCGAAGCAGCCGCTCCGCCTCCTATACCGGCTGCTACATACAGCGGCTGCCTGGTTGCGACATATAACATCACCATGTATACAACAAACATAATCAATGCCGCACCCAAATCCGTAGAGATTACCAAAATCAAAACATGAGCCGCTGCCAATGCTGTGGTAATCACAATATTCTTAAACTCCTGAGAACGGTTCAAACTTGCCGCCACAAAAAACACAAATAAAATTTTGACAAACTCAGAAGGCTGGATTCCAAATCCGGCAATCGTAAATCCCAGTTTTGCCCCATCTGAGACCTTTCCCAACAATGCAACAATTGCTAATGCTCCAATCCCAACACCTGCATAAATATAAATCCAATCTTTCAGAAAATACATCTTTCGAATCAATACAGGGACAATCAGCCCGATTACAATTCCCACACATGCAAAAATAAGCTGCTTTACCGCTTTTTCATCATCCAGACGCGTCAACATAATCATTCCTACACACAAAAGCATGCACATATTATTGACAACCAGCCCTGACGCTTTTGGATATAAAATCTTGTAAAGCAAAATCACGGCAAGTAAAAAAACGAAATTTGCTGTATACATGGATATGATCTTCATTTCCCCGGTCTTTAGGTACATGACCGTATATGCAGTCAGCTGAATCAGAAACATCAGAACATTCTGACGAATTAAAATCCATTTCTGATCCTGTTCATAAGTCCGTGCAAAGATTGAAAAACATGAGAAGGTGTAAATTCCCATCAGAAGGAGCATGATATATTTTGATAATTCTACAATAATATTAACCACATTTTCACCTGCTTTTATGTTATTCCACGTTTAAAGTGTCCTCTTGTAAATTCTGTATCTCCCATAACAAGTTCCGTATTTTCTCTGCGCACCCTGCTTCCCGCCTCTATCACAACAGAAGTTTCTTTGCTGTTTTCCGTAGTAAACTGAAGCCTGATGCCTGCCGGATTCATCCGGTACCATTCTTCCCGCTGAGCAAATAATGACAGCGGCGATGAATTATAAACAACATTATAGCAGAAACCACAGTGATTTTTAACCGGAAAGGTTTTCTGACGTCTGTCCGTTAAATCTGTACATACCGGTCTTTTTGTACATCTCTGCTCTGTTTTTACAATACACTGTGCAGAAACCATCACCGGAATTCTTCCATATATTACAAGTTCTGCTTCTTCAATCCCAAGATTCTGAAGCTCATTCCCATTCAGCTCCATTGGAGCAGTAAAAGAAGAAATACCATTCTCTTTACAGAAATTTTTCCCATACTGATTGAATACATACAAATTATTGTCTAAAATCACTTTTCTGTCAAATCCATGCTGTATCAAAAATTCATAACTCTCATAATTACGGATAAGAACTCCGTC
>CASERA010000291.1 GCA_949290175.1 uncultured Ruminococcus sp. | reverse complement strand
TTCACTGCCAAATCCGCATGAAAAGCTGACTTCCTTCACGGGGATATTGGTTGTTTTCAGAAGAAATTTTGCAGCGCCTAAACGGGTAGCAATTAGATACTGATGCGGAGTCATGCCCGTTTGACTGGTGAATACCCGGGTAAAGTAATAAGGACTTAAAGAAGCACGCTCTGCCAAATCTTTTAGGGAAATTGGTTCGGCAAAATGTTCATTTATATAGGAAATTGTGTCAGAAAGAGACAGCTTTATCAAAGGAGCGGTCTCTTTTTTTGTTTCGCAAAGAAAGAGTTCTGTTAAAATGTCGGTAATTTCATTGGAGAGTTCTGCTTCCATAATCGGGAAACTGTCACGGAATGTATAATATATTTTGGTAAGTTTTTGCTTCACGGAGGCGGTGTTCCTGGGAATCAGGATATTGCCGTAAGTTTCGATGATATGCTCGCAGTAGTTCCGGCACATCGGACCGTCGAAATGGAGCCAGAGAGATTCCCAGCCGGTTTCACTGGAGTATTGATGAGGCGCATAGCAGTCAAGCAGTACGGCCTCCCCCGTCGATGCAGTTTTCGAATTTCCATTCTGTGTGACTATGCATGTACCGTCTGTTATCAGCATAAGCAGAAAACTGTCGTAGCTGTTTCTTTTTAGAAAGTATTCTGCCTCATAGCAGAAATGTCCTGTACAGACAGGGTAAAAAAATAATTTTTTAGCAAGGGAACTGGGCGTATAAACATAGTAATCAGAATCAGGTGTTACGTGTTTTTCACAAGAACGCATCGGATAGACCTCCTTTTTTACACCTTATCAGAAATGGAAAATTTATTCAACAAAAAGAGCAATTTTTATAAATAAAATGGCAAATTCATGTAATGATTCGTTGAAATACTTGAATTATAATAAAAGCAATAAAAGCAATTCAAAGCAAGTATGCAGATTGAAACCCGTAATGGGGAAAGTATGTTTTAGGAAAAGGAGAATTTCTCATGGAAGAAGTAAGAATCTGGGAAGAAGAGGTTGCAATTCCGACGTATGAGGTGGGAGAGCCGGACAAAAACCCGATGTTTCTTGAAAAAAGAGTGTATCAAGGGAGTTCCGGAAAGGTATATACATATCCCACAATAGAAAAAATCAGCCAGGAAAAGAAAGATAAAATCTGGAAAGCGGTATATCTTGAAAATGAGTATTTAAAGATCATGATTCTGCCAGAGCTTGGAGGACGAATTCAGCGTGCATATGACAAGACGAATGATTATGATTTTGTATATTATAATCATGTCATCAAACCGGCCCTGGTAGGTCTTTTGGGCCCCTGGATATCTGGGGGAATTGAATTTAACTGGCCACAGCATCACAGACCAACTACTTATATGCCGGTGGATTATTTGCTTAAGGAAAATCAGGATGGAAGTAAATCATTGCTTGTAAATGACGTGGACCAGATGTATGGGACAAAGGCGATGGCATCATTCACCTTGTATCCAGGCAAAGCCTATATCGAGATAAGAGGACAGCTGTACAATCGGACAGCAATGCCTCAGACGTTTCTCTGGTGGGCAAATCCGGCGGTGGCTGTCAATGACGATACACAGTCGGTTTTTCCACCGAGTATCCATAATGTGTACGACCATGGAAAGCGGGATGTGTCCAGGTTCCCGATTGCGAAGGGGGTATATTATAAACACGATTACAGCGAAGGCGTAGATATTTCCAGATATAAAAACATCCCAGTCCCTACCTCTTATATGGCAGAATCGTCAGATTATGATTTTGTGGGCGGTTATGATTATAAGAAAGAAGCAGGACTGCTTCATGTAGCGGACCACCATTTTTCACCAGGCAAAAAACAATGGACATGGGGATGTGGTGATTTTGGAAAAGCATGGGATCGAAATCTGACCGATGAAGACGGACCGTACATTGAACTGATGACAGGGGTATATACGGAAAACCAGCCGGATTTCGCATGGTTGAAACCTTTCGAAGAAAAAACCTTCAAGCAGTATTTTATGCCTTACAAAAAAGTAGGATTGGTAAAGAATGCAACGATTCATGCAGCATTGAATCTGGAGCGTAATGCAGAAGGGATTCATATTATTGCATACGCGACAGAGAAGTTTGAGGATGCGGAAATCATAATTGAAAAAAAGGGAGAGGAAATATATAGAGACCGGGCAGTTCTTTCTCCTGTGGATATTTATGAGAAGACGATAAAAACAGAAACATCCGAATTCCATGAGTTTAAGGCATCCATTTTCTGTAAGGGAAGAGTTCT
>CASERA010000290.1 GCA_949290175.1 uncultured Ruminococcus sp. | reverse complement strand
CAATTCCTAATTTCATGAATAATTCTCTCCTGTTTTTTCTATTATCAATCTCTTGTTTCCATCAAAATGACTTTTCCATGAGAAAACATAATCTGCACTTCCTCTTCCCGAAATTCATTGCTGACACAAAGACTGTCGTAAGGGGTCAGCAGATGATGGCTCAAGGAGTATCTGGCACCTTGAATACTGAAATCTTCCACACTCCCACCCAGAGGAAATACAGAAAAGTACTCCCCGTATGCTTCTTTTCTTGACAGGGTAATTCCGTGGTCCAGCAAACGAATTCGATTGTGATTATCCACAATCTTCACATCCGCTCCTGCATCCAATCCAATATTTAATGTCTGAATATTAGCCCAGATGTGGTCAATCCGGTTTCCCGTACCGCCCAAAATTAAAATACATTTCCTTCCAAGGTTCAGGCACATTCGAAGTGCTATTTCCGTATCTGAGGCATCCTTTACCGGATTAAATCTTCGAACCGGAACCTTTGTATGCTCCTGGTAATAAGACACAACTTCTGAAGACGCACTGTCAAAATCTCCGACAATATAATCTGGCTGTATATTATGCTTGTAAAGAAAGTCCAGCCCCCGGTCTACGCCGATGATAAATTCCGTCTCTTTTGATTTCAAAACAGAAAGGGCAAAATCCTCTTCCAGCATTCCTCCGCTTACAATCACCGTATGCTTACTCATATTCTTTAAAAATCTCCATAAATCCGGTCACGTTTTCCTTCAGATTTCCTTTAAATACTGCAGAACCCGCAACAATCACGTTCGCCCCTGCATTCAGCACTTCTCTGATATTCGTCAGATAAATTCCGCCATCCACTTCAATATCCGCTTGAATACCTTTCTTATCAAGCAGCATACGAAGTTCCTTAATTTTTTCCAGAGATGCCGGTATAAATGCCTGTCCACCAAATCCCGGCTCTACGGACATGATCAAGAACATCTCTGTATTTTCAAGTACCGGTTCCAATGCAGAAACTGGAGTATTCGGTTTAATGGATACTCCCGCCTTCATTCCACAGGAATGGATTTTTTCTATCGTTTTTTCCAGGTCTTCACATGCCTCTGCGTGGACTGTCAAAATATCTGCTCCTGCCTCTGCAAATGCTTCCACATAACGAATGGGCTCTGTCACCATCAGATGTACATCCAGCACCTGAGTCGTAAATCCTTTAATAGATGCCAGAACCGGCATCCCAAAAGAAATACTTGGGACAAACATTCCATCCATAACATCAAAATGAATGTATTCTGCTCCCGCCTGTTCTGTAATTTTCAGCTGTTCTCCAAGAACTTTAAAATCTGCTGATAAAATCGATGGTGCAATTATTCTTTTCATCTATCAATACCTCTTCTTTTCTTTCAGTTCTGTATACATTTCCAGATAATTTTTGTAACGTGTGGGATGGATTCTGCCTTCTTCCACTGCTTTTTTTACTGCACATCCAGGTTCATGTACATGGTCACAGCCCTGGAATCTGCATCTTCCTTCAAAATCTTCAAATTCACGGAAATAATATTTTAATTCTTCCTTTTCAAAATCATTGACATAAAGAGAGCTAAATCCCGGTGTGTCCATGATATAAGAATCCTCGTCAATAGCAATCAGCTCCGAGTGGCGGGTTGTATGTCTGCCCCGTTCAATTTTTTTACTGATACTTCCTGTTTCCATCTGTACATTTGTCTGAAGCAGGTTGATCAGAGAAGATTTGCCTACTCCAGACGGACCGGCTATCGCCGTTGTCTTTCCTTTCAGAAGTGCTCTGACCACATCAATATTTTCTCCCTTCAAAGCACTTGTAAAAATGATATCATACCCGCAGTGCTCATATACGGATTCCAGCCCTGCAATCTCAGGATTTTTAGCAATATCCTTCTTATTGAAACACAATACAACAGGTATCTCTTTACGCTCCATCATCACCAGAAAACGATCAAGAAGATTAAAATGAGGTGCCGGTTTCGTAACTGCAAATACGACAAGTGCCTGATCAATATTTGCCACCGCCGGACGGATTAATTCATTAGCTCTGGGTAGGATTTCTATAATATTTCCGGTTTTCTCCTGTTCATCTAACACTTCAATTACGACCATGTCTCCAACCAGAGGCTTAATCTTCTCTTTTCGAAAAACACCTTTTGCCTTACACTCATAAACACCGGATTCCACTACGTGAACGTAGTAGAACCCGGCAATTCCTTTTACTATCTTTCCCTGCATAAACTCCTCTGTATCATCACTCTGTTCAATTCTCATTGTATGTGCTCACATCGTTGGAATCGTTCGCATCTTCTGACGTATTGTCCTTTTTTCCCTCGTCTTTCCCATCAGTTTTCTCAGGTCCCAGACTGATTGTAAATCCGACAGCAGACCCTTTTTCCACCTGACTGCCGCTGCTGGCTGTCTGTGAAATTACATATCCTTCCGTAACACTGCTATATTCAAATTTTACATCACCAACGGTTAAGCCTGCATCAATCAATGCCTGCCTTGCCGCACTTTCATCTTTGTTGCTCAAGTTCGGCACCGTTACCATTTCAACCTTCTTACCTTTGCTTATTACATAGTTGACACTGGTTCCTTTATCCACTTTCTTACCTGCTTCCGGTTCTGTCCGAATAATCATTCCTGCTTCCAGTGTATCGCTGTATTCGCTGCTTACTTCGCTTCCAAGATTCAAGCCTGCTGACTGCAAGGTTCCTGCTGCCGTATCCACATCGGAACCTGCAACATCCGGAACGGAAATCTGCTCCTTTCCTTTGCTGACATACATCGTCACAGAGCTGCCTTCTTCTACCGTTGTTCCCGCTTCCGGATTAGTAGAAATTACAGAACCATTTTCCACACTGTCACTAAAAGAGAATTCCGTATTTACAACCAGATTTGCATCCTCCAGTATTTTCTGTGCATTAGCCTGCGCCTTTCCCCTTACATCCGGCACCGATACTTCTTTTGGCTCTGCCCCGGTACTGATTTTGATTTTAATTGTCTGATTCTTCTCTACCTCTGTTCCCGATGACGGATCCTGAGACAGAATCTCGCCTTTATCATATTTATCTGAAGTCTCTCTGCCTATAATCTGGTAGCCAAGATTATATTTCTTAAGTTCTTCTTTCGCCTCTGATTCTGTTTTTCCAAGAAGATCGGGCACCTTAACTTTCGTGTCCTTCTCCACCGTTGTATCTGTTCCCGTACGAAAAGCTCCCAACGCCCTGCTTACTCCGAAAATCAATGCAAATGCAATGATCACAGCTGCAACAATCATCAGGACTTTCATAACTTTCTTCATCTGCGGATTGACATCTTCTTTCCTGACGCGTCCGGCATACCTTTTTCCATCAGATGATCTTCTTTCTTCATAACGATTATCATAACGTTCATCATAATCGTAATCGTCGTCATCATCAGGATCGTCATATTCCTTCAGATAATCCTGGCTCTGAACTCTTGCAATTTCCTGCGTGTCCATGATTACAGTGGCATCCGAAGCAGGCTGTCCGCTCCCACCTGACATAAAGCTGCCTTCCGGGTCCATCAGAGAACGCTTCAAATCTAAAATCAATTCTTCACAGTTCTGATACCGCATCGCCGTACTTTTCTGTGTACATTTGATAATAATTTTCTCCAGACTTTTCGGAATATCCGGTACTTCTACAGCCGGAGAAATAATTTCTTCCTGCAAATGTTTGATTGCCACAGAAACCGTGGAATCTCCGTCAAACGGCACATGTCCCGTAACCATTTCATACATGGTGACTCCTGCAGAATAAATGTCACTTTTCTCATCTACCACGCCCCCACGCGCCTGTTCCGGCGACGTATAATGCACAGAACCCATCACATTGGTACTGATGGTATTCGAAGACGTTGTAGCCCTCGCAATTCCGAAATCTGTCACTTTTACTT
>CASERA010000289.1 GCA_949290175.1 uncultured Ruminococcus sp. | reverse complement strand
TGGTAATCGCACCCCCAATTGTTGTATTGGGTCGTACCTTAATATCTTTCAAAATCAGATGACGGTATTCAAAATCATCCAAAATGCTTTTTGGCAGCCGGAACTCCGGAATGCCATAACGCAGGACACCGCCAATCTTTTCTTTTCCCTCAAACACCGTAACTTGATATCCTTTTCTTGCCAGGATAACGGCAATCGTCAGGCCTGCCGGCCCTGAACCAATGATTGCAGCACGCATCCCATTGGTCGGAGCCGGACCTTTCACCATCTTTGAACTATACGTACTGGAAATATAACTTTCAATTGTAGAAAAATGAACGGGAGCTCCTTTCTTTCCCAGTACACAATGCCCTTCACATTGATTCTCATGATTACAAACAAGACTGCAAACTGTGGTAAGAGGATTATTCTCAAAAAGAATCCTTCCAGCATCATCCAGCTTTCCATCCAACATCAACCGAATCACCTGAGGAATCGGTGTGTGAATCGGACACCCTTTCTGACACTGTGGCACTTTGCAGTTCAGACAGCGCTTTGCCTCGTCAAGTACATGAATCGCCATATTACTTCCTTCTTTCTCCTTCTTTCTTAGAATCTGGTTTCCCATCTTCCACAGAACACATTTTCATTATATCTTCCCTTAAATTCACTCTTGCCCATCATCTTTTCCAGAGTTGCTTCAAAAGCTTCATAATGATCCATATACGCATTAATATAGCATCTTGCCATCGGAACGTCAATTAAATTGTTTGTATAACTCAAAGAAACGACAAAGGTAGGAAGCTCCGACATATACCACGGCTGTTTTACCGGCTCATCCCATTTCACACGCATGGTGTTGAACTGAGCAAACCCCTGTACGTTTAAGATAAGCAATACGCAGTCATATTTCTTCTTGAAATCTTCCATCTTGCCCTTCTTGGAAGCAACTTCAGCATCTACTTCAAAGCCTGCCCCCTCCATCTGAGCAATAATGTCCTTAATAATATTCTCATCATTGGATTTGAATTTTTTTCCTGCAATTACCATTGCCTCGGAACCAATATAGACAAGTTTGATTCTTTTATATTTTTCCGGTGTCATCGGCAGGTAATTCAGACGGTCTTTTACCAGTGTTACATATTTATCCGCCATTTCTTTTGATACTCTCTGATGTTCTTCACATCCGATGACTCTAAGGTTTTCTTTCGGCTGCATAAGTTTACCTTCTTTTTGCAGTTTATGAAGGTTCAACGCAGCTTTTACACCCAAAATTCTATGAAGTGCATCATTCAGACGTTCTTCTGTAATCGTACCGTTTTTGTATCCTTCCATCATATAACCAAAATCTTCCTCACGGTCATTAAAGAACAGATACATATCACATCCTGCTGCTATTGCCTGCGGAACCTGCTCTTTTCTTGGAATTGTAGCTCCAAACATTCCAATCATATGGGACGCATCTGTCACAACAAGCCCGTTAAATCCCAGCTGTCCTTTCAGCAGATCTGTAATCAGTTCCGGTGCCAGTGTAGCCGGTCTGATATCTTCATCTTTGATTCCCGGTCTTAATTTTCTGGAATAAGCCGGCAGAGCAATATGACCTGCCATAATCGTCATAACACCGTCATCAATCAGCTCTTTGTATACCTTTCCAAAAGTCGCATCCCATTTCTCGCAGTCATATTCATTAATTCCCATAATCAGATGCTGGTCATTCTCTTCCGTTCCATCTCCCGGGAAATGCTTCATACAGGTTGCGATGTTCTGTGTTTTCATTCCCTTGAAAAAGGATTTTGCATAACGGATAACATCTTCCGGCTGATTATTAAATGCCCTCAGCTGTACAATCGTATTCCGCCAGTTATAGCTCAAATCTACAACAGGTGCAAAATTCCAGTTACATCCTACGGCTGCTGCCTCTCTTGCTGAAACTTCAGCCATTTTATAAACTGCCTCTTCTGAATCCATAGCCGCCATTGCAGCTCCATTTGCTATTGGAGTTCCGCCTTCCATACCGCCGTTTCCGCCCGCTTCACAGTTGGAAGCAATCAAAAGAGGAATCTTTGTTGTCTTCTGCAGACAATCCGCCATGTCCCATAATTCTTCTTTCGGCGCATTGTGATAACGGATTGCTCCCGGATGATACGTCTCTAAAACTTTTTTAATATTTTCCGGCTTTCTTTCCTCTTCATTTGCTACCATGTTGACAAATAACTGACCGATTTTCTCCTCATCTGTCATCCCTGCAATCGTATCTTCTACCCATTGAATCTGTTCATCATTAAGATAATACGGTTTTTCTCTTAAATTAACCATCGCATTACTCTCCTTTTTTATGATAAATTTTTGATAAATGCATCAATTAACTGTTCTTGATATTTTCCTCCAAACTTCCCCGTTTTCAAGTATCCTAAAGCCTCACCTATCTTTTTCCAGCTTTCTTCTTCATGTTTT
>CASERA010000288.1 GCA_949290175.1 uncultured Ruminococcus sp. | reverse complement strand
TCGGATGAACAGTACCTGATCCAGTTTGCGCTCCAGTGTTTTGATGGACTGGCTGACTGCAGACTGGGAGATGAATAATTGCTTGGAAGCCTCGGAAAAGCTGAGAGTAGAGGCTACATGAAAAAATACTTTATAAAGTTCATAGTTAATATCCATTATTAGACCTCCTAATAAGTGCTGTTTGTATTATAAGGCAAAAATGAATGAATTACAATCCGTATTATGATAAAATGAATTCAAATATTGGCAGAAAATATTGGCAAAAAGGGAAAGTTAAAAAGTAAACGCGAGGGTGAAACACATGAAAAAGGTGCAATGGGTTCTGAGCATTTTGTTATCATTATCTTTGATTACAGTACTTCTGATTACCAGTTTTCAGATTGCAGCATACGCTGATTTTAATTTTTATGAAAAAGAATATGAAAAATATGACGTTCTCTCAGAGTTGGACATGGAGATGGAGGATGTTATGTATGTTACCCGGGAAATGATGGATTATCTAAAAGGAGACAGAGAAAATCTGGATGTTTATACAACGGTGGAAGGAAAATACCAGGATTTCTTTCATGAACAGGATAAGCTGCATATGGCAGATGTAAGGAATTTGTTTCTGGGCGGCCTGGCACTGAGAAGAGGAGCGCTTATAGTGCTGTTGTTGTGTTTGGCGGGACTCCTGGTGACAAAAGCGGATTGGAAGAGAATGATTGCCCGGGGTTATCAGGTCAGTCTGGGGATTGTGGGTGCCGCAGTGCTATTTCTGGCAGCCACGTTTATGATAGATTTTAATGCCGCATTTACTGTATTTCATGAAATTTTCTTTACCAATGATTTATGGTTGTTTGATCCTGCGGTGGATTATATGATTCGGATGCTTCCGGAAGGCTTTTTTGCAGATATGGTAGTTCGGATAGGAGTTCTGTTTATCTTAGGAATGCTTATTCTGCTGGTTCTGAGTATATTGCTGCAAAGAAAAAGTTATGCTTTAAAATCAAAATAGATAAAATTAAATATACTTATGAATAGCTTTAATTATATTAATTATACTTATTAGAAAAGCTGTGATAGAATTACGGTAAAGAGAGTTACAGAAATAAGGGAATGCCGTTTCAGGCTGTACCGGGATAAGGGCAAAGGAGATAGTATATGAGTAACGTAAAGCGTGTGTATGTGGAGAAAAAATCAGAGTTCGCTGTACAGGCTAAAGAATTGAAACATGAAATCAGAAGTTACCTGGGGATTCAAACAGTAACAGGTGTCCGGGTGCTGATTCGTTACGATGTGGAGAATCTTTCCGATGATACTTTTGAAAAAGCATGCGGTGGAATTTTTGCAGAACCTCCGGTGGATGTACTTTACCGTGAATGTTTTCCGTTTTCTGAGAATGATCATATTTTTTCAGTAGAATATCTGCCGGGTCAGTTTGATCAGAGCGCAGATTCAGCGGAACAGTGTGTACAGTTTATCAAAGAAGATGAGCACCCTGTCATCAAAACAGCAACGACTTACGTGATTGAAGGAAGTGTAACAGAAGAAGAATTTGCTGCAATTAAGAACCATTGCATTAACCCGGTAGATTCCAGAGAAACAGGAATGGAAAAACCTGAGACATTAGTGACTGTATATGATGATCCGGAAGATGTGAAGATTTTCCATGGATTTGAGAGTATGCAGGAGACAGAGTTAAAAGTATTATATGATTCTCTTGGGCTTGCCATGACTTTTCAGGATTTTCAGCATATTCAGAAATATTATCGTGGAGAAGAACACAGAGATCCGACAATGACAGAGATACGTGTCTTGGATACTTACTGGTCAGACCACTGCCGTCATACGACGTTCTCCACAGAGCTGAAAGATGTTGTATTTGAGGACGGAGATTATAAAGAGCCAATGATGAATACCTATCAAAGGTATGTGAATGACCATAATGAAATTTTCAAAGGCAGAAAAGATAAGTTTGTGTGTCTGATGGACTTGGCGTTGATGGCAATGCGTAAGCTAAAAAAAGAAGGTAAACTTCAGGATCAGGAAGAATCAGAGGAAATCAATGCATGCAGTATCGTTGTTCCAATTCATGTAGATGGAGTGGAAGAAGAATGGCTGATTAATTTTAAGAATGAGACACATAATCATCCGACAGAGATTGAGCCTTTTGGCGGAGCTGCTACCTGCCTTGGAGGGGCAATCCGTGACCCTCTTTCCGGGCGTACTTATGTATATCAGGCAATGCGTGTAACAGGTGCTGCAGACCCTACGGTTTCGGTAAAAGAAACTTTGAAAGGAAAACTGCCTCAGAAGAAACTGGTGCGTGGAGCGGCACATGGATATAGCTCCTATGGAAATCAAATAGGACTTGCAACAGGATTGGTAAAGGAAATCTACCATCCGAATTATGTAGCGAAGCGAATGGAAATCGGTGCAGTGTTGGGAGCAGCACCAAGGCGTGCAGTCATTCGGAAAAGTTCAGAGCCGGGAGATATTATTATTTTGCTTGGCGGACGAACGGGACGTGATGGCTGCGGGGGAGCCACAGGATCGTCTAAAGTACATACAGAAGAATCTATTGAAACATGTGGTGCGGAAGTGCAGAAGGGAAATCCGCCCACAGAGCGGAAGATTCAGCGTCTGTTTCGACGGGAAGAAGTCAGTAAGTTGATAAAAAAATGTAATGATTTTGGTGCGGGCGGTGTTTCCGTAGCGATTGGAGAGCTGGCGGATGGACTTCGAGTAAATTTGGATCAGGTGCCGAAAAAATATGCAGGTTTGGATGGAACAGAGATTGCCATTTCTGAGTCTCAGGAGAGAATGGCAGTTGTTGTTGCCCCAAAAGATGTGGCACAGTTTATGGCATATGCAAAAGAGGAAAATCTCGAGGCGGTAGAAGTTGCAGTTGTAACAGAATCACCAAGACTGGTGCTCACATGGAGGGGCAAGGAAATTGTAAATATTTCCAGGGCATTTTTGGATACGAATGGAGCCCATCAGGAAACTATGGTAGAAGTAGAAATTCCGGCGAAAAAGGACAGTCTGTTTGTAAAAACAGAAGTGACGGATGTAAAAGAAAAATGGCTGGACACTTTGAAAGATTTGAATGTATGTTCTCAAAAAGGACTGGTGGAGATGTTTGACGGTTCTATCGGTGCGGGTTCTGTATTTATGCCGTATGGCGGGCAGTACCAAATGACGGAGACTCAGACAATGGTGGCAAAGGTTCCGGTTCTGAATGGAAAGACAGATGCGGTATCCATGATGAGTTATGGGTTTGATCCATATGTGTCCAGTTGGAGTCCGTACCATGGAGCAATTTATGCAGTTGTGGAATCGGTAGCGAAAATTGTAGCAGCAGGTGGGGATTATCGTAAAATCCGCTTTACATTCCAGGAGTATTTCCGGCGTATGACACAAGATCCGAAGAGATGGAGCCAGCCATTTGCAGCACTTCTTGGAGCATATGAGGCTCAGATGGGATTTGGTCTGCCTTCGATAGGAGGAAAGGATAGTATGTCGGGAACATTTCAGGATATTGATGTTCCACCGACTTTGGTATCGTTTGCAGTAGATATGGCAACAGAAGATGAAATCATTACTCCAGAGTTAAAAGTGCCGGGAAATAAGCTTGTCTGGATGAAAATTCAAAAAGATGCGTATGACCTTCCGGTATACACACAATTAATGGAGCAGTATGGCAAATTTACAGAGGATATTCATAACGGAAGAATTGTTTCTGCATATGCTCCGGATCGTCATGGTGTAATAGCAGCTGTCAGCAAAATGGCGTTCGGAAACGGACTGGGAGTGAAAATCGAGCATCACATGGATGCGGGAGAATTGTTTGCCCCTGCATTCGGAGATTTGATTGCAGAAGTTCCGGCAGATAAAATAGGAGAATTAAGTATTACCTATACAATCATCGGTGAGGTGCTGACTGAACAGAAATTTACATATGGCAGTACCGCAATCAGTTTGAAAGAGGCAGAAGATGCATGGACAGGTACGCTTGAGGAGGTATTTGCAACCCAATCTTCTGCAAATAGTGATGAGAGAATAGAGGCGAAGATTCACCATACGTCAGATATTCATATTTGTAGTCATAAAATTGGACAGCCGACAGTATTTATTCCGGTATTTCCGGGAACAAACTGTGAGTATGACAGTAAAATGGCATTTGAACGTGCAGGAGCAAAAGTTGTTACAAAGGTATTTCGTAACTTGGATGCAGCTGATATCAGGGATTCTGTATCAGAATTTGAAAAAGCACTCGGACAGGCGCAGATCATCATGTTTCCGGGTGGATTTAGTGCAGGAGATGAACCGCACGGATCTGCAAAGTTTTTTGCTACTGCATTCCAGAATGCAAAAATAAAGGAAGCGGTCGAAAAACTTTTGAATGAAAGAGATGGACTGGCACTGGGAATTTGCAATGGATTCCAGGCATTGATTAAACTGGGGCTGGTTCCTTATGGGAAAATTACAGGGCAGACAGAAGATTCACCTACCCTGACATATAATACCATTGGACGTCATATTTCTAAGATGGTCTATACAAAAGTTGTATCAAATAAATCACCATGGCTTCAAGAGACAGAACTTGGTGGAGTTTATACCAATCCTGCGTCCCATGGAGAGGGCCGTTTTGTTGCAAATGAGGAATGCCTGGAGCAGCTGTTTGCCAATGGACAGGTTGCAACGCAGTATTGTGATCCGACAGGAAACATAAGTATGAATGAAGAGTGGAACGTGAATGGTTCTTACCGTGCAATTGAGGGAATCACAAGCCCGGATGGACGCATACTTGGCAAAATGGCACATTCAGAGCGTCGTGGTGATTCTGTTGCAATCAATATTTATGGAGAACAAGATTTGAAAATCTTTGAGTCTGGTGTGAAGTACTTTAAATAGGAGCCGAATTTTATTGGCTGCACAGAACTTACACAGAAGTTTTTGATAAAAAAATAAAAAACTGTTGACAATTGTTGCTTAGTGATAGTATAATAGCAAAGCAAGTTGCGGTTGAGGAATCTCAAAAGCAGTAAGCAGTTTTAGAAATATGGGGTCTTAGCT
>CASERA010000287.1 GCA_949290175.1 uncultured Ruminococcus sp. | reverse complement strand
ACAAGCTCATTCGGCCCAAATTTTTCCTGATGTGCTTTTACTTCTTCAGACGTCAGAGGTTCTTGTTTTCCATTAATTTCTAATTTTACCTCATCCGCTGAAAGCTGATAGTAATTCTTCATTTTTCATCCTCCATTCTCTTCAGCGCAATAAAAAAAGACTCTTATTGCACGTTATGTATGCAATAAAAGTCTCACCATTTAATCACGATACGGATGGAATTCCATCGTACTGACGACATCGTGCACGTCCAACGGACGCTGGTTACTCCCTTTTATTAACAAACTATAAATCATTTTCCGTATATTGTCAATAATAATTTCCCATCCTGTGACTGCGATTCATTTATATCTACATATCGAGTGTCTGTCGGATTTTGCGTGCTTCCGGTGTATTGGCAATTCCACCCTCTCCGGTTTCCCGAAGAGACACATGCATACTCTCTCCCACTTCGCGCATCGCATCAATCACTTGATCCGGGGGAATCCTGCTGGTAATTCCTGCCAGTGCCATATCTGCTGAAGAAAGTGCATTGACTGCTCCAATTACATTCCGCTTCACACACGGAACTTCTACAAGACCTGCAACCGGATCACACACCAGACCAAGCAGATTTTTCAATGCCATCGCAGCTGCATGTGTAATCTGTCTGTCATCTCCACCTTTTAAACCGACCAATGCCCCTGCTGCCATTGCAGATGCCGTGCCGATTTCCGCCTGGCAGCCTCCTGCTGCACCTGCAATAAATGCCCGGGAAGCAATGACTTGTCCAATACCGGCAGCCGTATAAAGTGCCTGGAGAATCTCTTCTTCACTCATTTGTTTTTCTTCATACAGAGGAACCAAAACTGCAGGAAGCACCCCACATGCACCAGCCGTAGGCGCAGCCACAATCCGCTTCATACAGGCATTGGACTCTCCCATTTCCAGAGCTCTTGCAATCACCTTTGAAACAAAATCTCCGCAGAGCGGTCTTCCTGACATTCGGTACGCTTCCATACGACCGCCCATTTTCCCTACAAGTCCACTGGCTGACACCTGTTCGGCATCATATTGACTGCTGGCATGTTTCATCGCCTGCCACATTTTTTCCATTGTTTCTACGGAAGCTGCTTCGGATACCGAACGGTCATTCATGTCCTCCAGTAAAACCGCCCTCCAGAATGGTATTTCTTTTTCTTCACAAACTTGTATGATTTCCTCTAACGAATGATAGGACATCTTATCCTTCCTCCCCGCCAATATATGTTACTTTTTGAATTCCTGCCAATCCTTCTAAATACTGGATTGTTTCCTGCCAGACCGGCTGATCGGTTTCTATGACCATCACTGCATCTCCTCCCCGCTTGTCCCTGTAAAGCTGCAATGTCCCAATATTAACGCCCTTACGTGACAAAATGGATGTAACTTCCGCTACCTGTCCGGGACTGTCTTCATTACGTATAATCAGTGTCGGACAGCTTCCTGTACAATTTACCGTAATTCCATCAAGCTGATCCAACATAATTCGTCCTCCCCCCAGCGAGGAAGCCTGAACTTCCAGATTTCTTCCATCCTCTCCTGTTACATGAAGAAGTGCTGTATTGGGATGTGCATCTTTTAGCCGTGCATTATAAATCTCAAATTCAAGCCCCATTTCTTCTGCAACAGAAAAACTTTCGGGAATCCTCATATCATCCGGTTTCATTCCCAAAAGTCCTGCTACTAAAGCCCGATCTGTTCCATGTCCTCTTCCGGTAGCAGCAAAGGATCCATACAGCCCGATTTGAGCCTTTACAGGCCTGCTCCCCAGAAGTTTTCTTGTAATATATCCAATTCTGGCTGCCCCTGCTGTATGTGAACTGGAAGGACCTACCATTACAGGTCCCAGAATATCAAATATGTTCATTTTTTGCTCTCCTTTTCCATACAATCAGTATAGCAAATTTTCTTAAAAATATCCATTCTCAGGCAAAAAACCCCGCAGTTTCAGTTCCTGCGGGGTTTTTTTAACATTTTACACGATTCCCTGAGCAGTCATAGCTTCTACGACTTTCTCAAATCCTGCAATATTGGCTCCTACCACATAGTTGCCTTTAGCACCATATTTCTCAGCAGCATCCGCCATATTGTGACAAATATTAACCATGATCTGCTGTAATTTTGTGTCCACTTCTTCAAATGTCCAGCTCAAACGCTCGCTGTTCTGTGACATTTCCAGTGCAGATGTTGCAACACCACCTGCATTAGCTGCTTTTCCCGGTGCAAACAATACACCATTTTTCTGCAGATACTCTGTTGCTTCCAGAGTTGTAGGCATATTTGCACCTTCAGCAACTGCAATACATCCATTTGCAACCAGCGCTTTTGCATCCTCCAGATAAAGTTCATTCTGAGTTGCACATGGAAGCGCGATATCCACTTTTACTGACCAGACTCCTCTTCCCTCATGATACTCAGAATTCGGACGGTATTTCTTATATTCTGTTAATCTTGCACGTTTTACTTCTTTAATTTCCTTCAATGCAGCAACATCCACTCCTTCCGGATCGTATACCCATCCTGTGGAATCGCTGACCGTTACAACCTTTGCGCCAAGCTGATGCGCTTTTTCTGTCGCATAAATTGCAACATTACCAGATCCGGAAACTGCTACGGTTTTACCTGCGAGATCAATTCCGTTTAATTTCAGCATCTCCTGCGTTAAATAAAGAAGTCCATATCCGGTAGCCTCTGTACGAGCCAGAGAGCCTCCATAAGAAAGCCCTTTTCCTGTCAGAACTCCCTCAAATACACCACGGATTCTTTTGTACTGTCCATACATATATCCAATTTCTCTTGCACCTGTTCCGATATCTCCTGCGGGAACATCTGTATCAGCACCAATATATTTACATAATTCTGTCATAAAGCTCTGGCAGAATGCCATAATCTCTCTGTCTGACTTCCCTTTTGGATCAAAATCAGAACCACCCTTACCGCCTCCAATTGGAAGTCCTGTCAAAGAGTTCTTGAAAATCTGCTCAAATCCCAGGAACTTGATAATTCCAAGATTTACAGATGGATGAAGTCTCAAACCACCTTTATATGGTCCAATTGCACTGTTGAACTGTACACGGTAACCAGTATTTACGTGAACCTGTCCATTGTCATCTACCCATGGAACACGGAATTTAAACTGTCTTTCCGGCTCAACCAGCCTTTCAAGAAGAGCATCTTTACGAAATTTCTCCTCATTTGCTTCCACTACCACACGAAGAGATTCCAACACTTCTTTCACTGCCTGATGGAATTCCGGTTCCGCAGGATTTTTCTTTACAACTAATTCAATTACTTCATCTACATATGACATGCTTTCCTACCTCCTGAAAATTATCCGTACAAACAAATTTATGCGGAAATATGAGACATTTTGTCCTTATCACATTTTAAAATGTTCTTTCTCTGTTGTCAATCATATATTTGATAGCATTTTAAAGTTCTAACACGTTATCATGCTAAATCATACAATCTTCTATGTATACAAAAATAGAGTGTCTTTCAACACTCTATTTATCTGCACATATTAATTATACTTACGTTTTCTAGCAGCTTCAGATTTTT
>CASERA010000286.1 GCA_949290175.1 uncultured Ruminococcus sp. | reverse complement strand
TTCTACAATCTGAGCTTCTGCAAACGTTCCACTTCCGCCTAAATCAGTTGTAACATAATCCCATGTATTCCCTTGATCATCACTGTAAATAAAACCGAATTCTGCAGAAATACTATTATACATTGAAATCAACATTCTTCCTGCATACGGTCCATTTTCAATCTGGGTCCCAATCCCAGGACCATAGAGCGGCATTCTTTGATTGTCATCCTTGAAATCTCCCAGTATTTTCATATCTGACCATGTTATACCTTCATCATCACTATATTTCATAACAATAAAGTTTGTTGGCAATACTTTAAAACAAGAATCTTTATAAAATACATTCTGCTTAACATCAACATCCGTCAATTCTTCAATCAATCTAGTTCCTTCAAAATGCACCAGATATTGTTTTTGCATCAAATACGCGCCATTTTTCATAATATTATAATCTCCATCCACGGAATATTCTGTGGGTAAATTAGTAGAGTCATTATAGATCGCACCATTTTCACGAATGGTATAATTATAAGTATCATTTCCATCTTCGTACCAACGCAATTTTACATACTTCTCACCTTTTATTGTTTTAAATCCAGATCCTGCGGCTGTATTTGAAAAACCAATTCCTGCTGGCATAGCATCTGCAAAAAGAAACAAGCGTCCGCTTTCTTTGTCTTGCACTGTTACAGAATCAATAAACGATGCACTTCCTTGTATCTGTACGTTTTTACCAACATCATCTCTTAGCCAATCTACCTGCTGTGCTGCATAATCGGTAAAACATAATGGCAATGTTGGCACACTCCATGTTTCCCCATTATCTGTACTTTTTGAAAATGCAATATCTATATTGCTTTTGGCATCATGCGTTCCACCGTATCTTGCATCAGCAGTTGCTACTACTGTCCCACTTTCCAGCGTCAATAATGTTGGAATTCGGAAATAATTTGCCCCTGTTGCATCCCCAGCGGAAAAAATATTTTTCCCATATGTTGTTTGTCCCGTTGTTTCTAATAACTCGGAATCACTTAATGCACTTCCATAAACCTTAATATTATCGATTACACCTCCAAATGGATAACTAACATTTCCTTGCCGAACAGTACCACCAAGCATCACATTATTAACACCTGTTATGTTAGAAATAAATTTATAATCATTTTGGTTTAAAGATGCCAGTAATTCACCATTTGCAAAAATTTTATATTCTCCTGTCTGATTATCCGCTTTAAATGCAACCGTATTTATAACATCTTCACCCTTATAGGTCCCAGTTAACGCTGCAGGTCTTAAAAGAGTATACTTAAATTCTGCATCAGTATTTCTCAATTCCATCCCCACAGCTCCAGTATTTGTAACATAAAGGTGAAAATGACGATCTTGATTGCCTGCCGTATCGTTTCCTACACTTATTAAAGATTGGTATTGACTATTACTTGTAGAATGAAAAGAAACAATAAAGGTACCTTTTGATAGTCTCTCAATATACTCAGCTTCTGGTTCACCACTCAAATCATAACCTGTTCCTTCTATAATTTGGATATTAGATTTATCCATAATCAAACCTGTAGGAATTTGAAAACTTGTCTGTTCAATTATTTTACTATCAGAAAGTGCAGTATTATAAATCTCAACATTCTCAATCGTTCCACCGAACGGATATCGAACATTTCCTTCACGAACAGTACCACCCAAAGAAATTGTATCTAACCCCGTAATATCTACAAAACCTTTAAATGCGTCTTTATTTAAAGTTGACACAAGCTCTCCATTTGAAAATAATTTATAATTCTTTTCTACTGAATCCATTTTAAAAGCGATTATGTTAGTTCGTGTAGAATCTACAGCTCCCTGAGCACTCATAGTATACTTAAAATCAGAGTCTGTATTTCTCAATTCCATTCCTAAAACCCCAGCCGGAGTTACATAAATATGAAAATGCCTGTCTGGATTTCCTACTGTTGAATTAGAAACGCTAAACAATGATTGTATCCCATTTGAACTGATGGATTTATATTTGATAATAACTGTTCCTTCCTCCAGTTGCATTATGGAAGACGTTGTACTCTCGCTGCTCAAATCAGCGACTTCACCCTGTGTGATATCAATATTTTCTTTTTGTAAAACAAGGGATTCTGACTGTACACCTGCTGCCATTTCTGTTCCGGAACTTGTCTCTTCCATCGCAGATACTGTTACACTTCCAAAAAACAAAGAACACACTAAAGTTACAGCAAAAATTCTTTTAATATTCCTTTTCATAGATAACTCTTCCCCTTTCAAATGAGAATCCTCTTGTTATCATATAATTGTCAGCCTGTTATTTCACTTACTTTTACGACTCTTCCTTCATAGCGTGATTTTGTACAAGCATCTGCAGTTGCAATTGCAGCCCGGGCAGCTTCTCCTGTCAACAATGGTTTGAATTCATCACTTGGCTCCATACCATGCATAATATCATTCAGATATTTCATTTCATTAACCATAATTCCATGGAGCCAAAGCGGCGGGATCTTGTCTGGGTTTCCATACTGGATTGCTCCGTCCATTTCCGTGCTATGATAAATGCGGGTACGATCATCATCTTCTTCTTGTGTTTCATGAAGAAGAAAATGCGTTTCTTTCCCCTCTACTTTTAACGTACCGCCTGCGTCATACATATCCAGTTTAATAGCTCCTTTTGTTCCCTGAATCAACAGATAATGCTCCGGCCAGCGGAACGCTGAACCCCATTCTAACACCGCATACCGGTGATTTGAAAATTTCATATTGATGAAGAGCATATCATCCTCATCACCAAATGCTTCACCCTCATGTGCAACATTATCTGCGTTCATATACACTGTTTCCGGCATTTCTCCCATAATAAACTGAACACAATCAAGTTCATGAATATGATGGTACAGATGTCCACCTGATTTTTCACGAATCTTCTTCCATGAAACAGAAGGCTGTACATCTTCCCAGCCGTTTCTTGCTGAATGACAATAGAGCACCTTTCCAATTACATCATCTGCAATCAACTGTTTAGCATGACGTACTCCATTGAAAAAGTTCATTACATGCCCTGCCATAAAGGTTACATTATTTTTTTCGCAAGCATTTACCATTTCATCACAATCTTTATAGCTTAATGCGATTGGTTTTTCACAAAAAACATGCTTTCCATGTTCTGCTGCTTTAATAACCGGCTCTTTGTGCAGATAATTTGGCGTTGCCACAATCACACAGTCAACGTCATCTCTGGACACAAGTTCATCCAGACTTGATGCAGCATCGCAACCAATTTCCTTCGCAATTTTTTCTCCATTTTCTGGATCAAAAACCACAGTCACTGCTGCATCTTTATTTGTTTTCATAATCCTTGCAAGTTCTGCTCCAAAATATCCAACTCCAACAACACCATAATTGATCATTTTTTTATCCTCCATAATTAATTTTATTATTGTTTGCTTATTTCACTGACCCTTCTGATAATCCGCCTGCAATCTTATTCTGAATCAGGCAGAAGAAAATGATTGACGGAATTACTACAACTACTGAAGCTGCCATCATGTCTCCCCAGTCCAGTATTTCAGAACCATCCAGTGATCGTAGAGCCACTGCAACTGTCATTTTGTTTGTATCATTAATCAAAATCAACGAATACAGGAACTCATTCCATGCATTAATAAACGTATAGATTGCTGTTGCAACAATTCCCGGCATTACAAGCGGCAGTACAACTTTTCCAAAAACAACAAGTTTATTTGCGCCATCAATCCTAGCGGCCTCTTCAATCCCAATTGGCACCGTTTTGAAGAATCCCACCAAAAGCCAAACCGCATAGGGTATACTAAATGACAAATATACAATAATCAGTCCGCCCCTTGTATTTGTCAATCCAAGCCCAGCCATTACAATTGAATACGGAATTGCCAGCAAAATCGGTGGGAAAATGTAGGTTGTTACCAAAACCTTCGACATTATTTCTCCCAACCGGGGGAAAAATCTTACAATTCCATATGCAGCAAGAGATGCTACAATAATTGCTATTACAGTTGTAGTTAATGCTATAAATACACTGTTTTTAATATTGTTAATAAAGTTCAAATCAAAAATTACATGCTTGAAATAATCAAGAGTAACTGTTTTTGGCAAGAACCCCGTAGGATTTCCTGTTAATTCGCCTTTGCCTTTGATAGATGATATGATAATCCATACAAGCGGAAACGTTGCTATAAAAGTAAGAATCAAAAGGTATATATGGCAAAGTGCATTTCCAAGTTTTTTGCCCCGATGTTTCATCATTTCCGCTCCTCCTTTTCCCAACGTCCAATAATTTTGAAGTATATAATACATATAGCCATAAGGAATAGAAACAGCAATACTGTAACCGCAGACGATCTACCCAAGAGTTTCGTTCCCCACCCCATGTTATACGCATATACTGGAACTGTCTCTGTTGAACCAGCAGGTCCGCCTCCGGTAATAAGATAAATAAAATCAAAATTGTTAAATATCCAAACCGTTCTCAAAACTACCAACAGTCCCATTACCACTTTGATATGCGGCAATGTGATGTATAAAAATGACTGCCATCTTCTTGCACCGTCAATTTCTGCGGCTTCATATTGATCTTGTGGAACAGTCTGTAAAGCTGACAATACATTCACCATAATCATCGGCGCTCCAAACCAGATATTTATAAACACAAGCACCAGAAAAGCCATTGTTCTCTCTGTCAAAAACTGAGGCGGAGTATCACACAATCCCCACTCCACAAGAATGTTTGGCAAAAATCCATAAACACCATTCAGGATCCATTTCCATGAAAATGCGATTACAATTGAAGGAAAAGCCCACGGGATAATTAACAGTGTTTTATATACCCCTTTCAAATGCTTTACCCGATTCAGCGCAAGCGCTGCTGTAAATCCCACAAGCAACTGTCCTAATAATGACAGAATCGTCCATTTTAACGAATTAAAAAACGCATTCCAGAAATTTTTATCCACAAGCACATCTGCATAGTTCTTAAATCCAACGAAATCATAGGTTGCCCGAATCAGATTTTTATTAGTAAAGCTATAAAAAATACTTGAACAAATCGGATAGACAAACAACGCTACAACTATAATTACAGCCGGAAGAACAAACAGCCACCTTGTATAGTCTTTTTTCATCTTTCTACCACCTTTTAAATAGGGGGACCCAATTTGATTATTTAATTCGGCCCCCCTGTCTTAGTTACTGCTGTGCAGCTTCAAATAATTCATTTAATTCATCTTCCGCTGCTTTAGCAGCTGTTTTCACATCTGTTCCGTTAGTAATAATGTCCTGGAACATTTCTTCAATCACGTGCTGATTTGTCAGGATTCCTGCCTGAATACTCGGACCATGTTCAAATCCAATTGCAGTTCCCCCTGGAATCTGAGATGCAATTACTTCTTCTGCATGAGCAAACTCCTGAATTGTCTCATTATCTTTGTATGCATCTGTATCTGCAACACCTTCAATTGCCGGAAGCATACCTACAGGCTGTGCATGAAGAAATTCAACATATGTATCTTCTTCATACAATTTTTTCATAAATGCTGCACAAATTTCCGGATGCTTTGAATTTTTCCAGATTACCATTGGCTGATTTGAAGTTGTAATTCCTTTCTGCTCTGACCCGTCAATTGTCGGAATCGGATAGCAGTCCACATACTGAAGCAGATCCGGAGAGTTAGCCTCAACACCGCCGATCTGGAAACCACTGTTAAAGTCAAAAGCTGTCTTTCCCTGATAGTAAAGTGTTGCCTGCTCTAAAACATCGTAATTGATAGAATCTTTTGGTGAACAGTCATTGTACACTTTTAACCAATAGTTAATTCCCTCAATTGCAAGATCACTTGTCAGATTTGCTTTCAGGTCATCAGTAAGAAGGCTTCCACCACCACTTCGAACATAGAAGTTCAGGAAATTTGTCGCCTGGAAATCATTGGAGCCACACGGGAATGATAATCCATAAACACCATCTTTCGTAAGTGCTTTTGCTGCTTCATAAAGTTCATCCCATGTTTTCGGAACTTCTAAGTTGTTTGCTTCCAGCAGATCTTTTCGAATCCACATTACCA
>CASERA010000285.1 GCA_949290175.1 uncultured Ruminococcus sp. | reverse complement strand
GTGATATTGTCCATCTCTCCGCGGGCGATATGATTCCGGCTGACCTTCGTATTATTGACGCAAAGGATTTGTTTATCAGCCAGTCCAGCCTGACAGGAGAAAGCGAGCCGGTTGAAAAAACATCTAATGTGGTCCGGGTTGAGCAGGATACTATAACCGAGTACCCCAATATTGCCTTCATGGGAAGTAATGTTATTTCTGGCAGCGCAACGGGGGTCATCATATCAGTTGGTGACAATACTCTGTTTGGCTCTATGGCTTCTTCTGTAGCCGAGGAAGCGGTAGAAACCAATTTTACCAAAGGTGTAAATGCGGTATCCTGGGTTCTGATTCGCTTTATGCTGGTCATGGTGCCACTTGTTTTTGTAGTCAACGGCATCACCAAAGGCAACTGGCTTGCGGCATTCCTGTTTAGTATTTCCATCGCAGTAGGACTGACACCAGAGATGCTGCCCATGATCGTCACTACCTGTCTGGCAAAAGGCGCAGTTTCCATGAGCAAAAAGAAAACAATTGTAAAGAATCTGAATTCGATTCAAAATTTTGGTGCAATGGATATTCTTTGTACAGATAAGACGGGCACCCTCACACAAGACCAGGTCGTTTTGGAATACCACATGGATGTTATGGGGCGTGACGATCTGCGGGTGCTTCGTCATGCGTATCTGAACAGTTATTTCCAGACCGGATATAAAAATCTGATGGATTTGGCTATTATTAAGAAGACAGAAGAACAAGAAATCGAAAATCCGAGCCTCGTTGATCTTTCAGAACACTATATAAAAGTAGATGAAATTCCCTTTGATTTTACCCGCCGCCGCCTGACTACGGTGGTGCAGGATAAAACCGGTAAGACACAAATGGTCACCAAGGGCGCCGCGGAAGAAATGCTGTCTGTCTGCTCCTTTGCGGAGTACAATGGAAGTGTTCAGCCCCTGAGTGATGATTTGAAATCCAAAATATTGGAAACAGTGGATGGACTGAACGAAAAAGGGTTCCGCGTACTTGCTGTCGCACAGAAGAGTAATCCTTCACCGGTTGGAGCATTTGGAGCAAAAGACGAATGTGATATGGTACTCATCGGATATCTTGCCTTCCTTGACCCGCCGAAAGAAACGACCGCTGACGCAATCCGTGCACTGAAAGATTATGGCGTAACCACCAAGATTCTGACAGGCGATAACGATAAAGTGACCCGTACAATTTGCGCCCAGGTCGGCTTAAAAGTCCGTAATATGCTGTTGGGGTCTGATTTGGATAAAATGAACGACAGTGAGCTTGCAAAAGCCACTGAAACTACGGATGTTTTTGCAAAACTGACCCCTGATCAGAAAGCCCGTGTGGTAACAGTTCTCAGGGAGGCAGGACACACAGTTGGTTTTATGGGCGATGGAATAAACGATGCGGCAGCGATGAAATCAGCAGACATCGGCATCTCCGTGGATACGGCGGTAGATGTGGCTAAGGAAAGTGCTGATATTATCCTGTTGGAGAAAGATTTGACGGTACTGGAAAAAGGCATCATTGAGGGCAGAAAGACCTATGCAAACATGATTAAATATATCAAAATGACCGCTTCCTCCAATTTTGGAAATATGTTCTCTGTGCTAGCGGCATCGGCTTTGCTTCCATTCTTGCCAATGATGAGTCTCCAGTTGATTTTCCTCAATCTGATTTATGATTTGTCCTGTACTGCTATTCCTTGGGATAACGTAGATGAAGAATATTTGAGAATTCCCCGCAAATGGGATGCCTCTTCTGTGGGCAGCTTTATGATTTGGATTGGACCCACCAGCTCCATTTTCGACTTTACAACTTACATTTTTATGTATTTTGTATTCTGCCCTATGTTTGTTTCTGGTGGTGTGCTATATAGCGATTTGGCAAACCATTTCAGCGGTGCTGAACTCCTCCATATGCAGGCCGCCTACGTGGCAATGTTTCAGGCCGGCTGGTTTGTGGAATCTATGTGGAGCCAGACACTTGTCATCCATATGATTCGTACCCCCAAGATTCCGTTTTTCCAGAGCCATGCTTCGGCTCCGCTGACACTGTTGACCTGTACAGGAATCGCTGTACTCACCATTATTCCATTTACTACACTTGGAACTATGCTGGGATTTGTGGCACTGCCGATGAGTTATTTTGCTTATCTGATCCCATGCATCCTGCTATATATGATACTGGCAACGAGTCTGAAAAAGGTATATGTAAGACACTATGGCGAATTACTTTAAAGACCGGAGGATTTTGACCTCACATACCTATTCAGATATTATACTGTGGAAATCATCAATCATTGACTCTAGCGTAATATTTTCCATAGTTTGTCGTATAGAATCCTCAATTTTTTGATAAGGGGATTGTAATACCTGATGAATATTTTGTGCGACCGGGCACCTTCGTCCCGAACATTGGTGAATTCCAATGATAGAAGACAAGCCGTCTGGCTCCACCGCATTATATATCATATACAAAGAAATTTCGGAAGGCTCCATGCACAATTCTGCACCGCCAGTACCTCGCGCCACCGTAATCAGTCCAGCCTTTTTCAGAGCACTGATTGCAGTGCGAATCACCACCGGATTACATCCTGTACTTTGGGCAAGAAGCGTGCTTGTTACCCGAGCAATCCCTTTGGCCTCGTATATAAAAATTAAACAATGAACCGCAACGGAGCATTTCATACTAATTTGCATTGCTTTATCCTTTCTAAACAAATAAGCAGCTCACTGCTTCGATGTAATTCTTGACATTACATTGAAACAGTGATAAGCTATACCCGAGATGTAACTTTAAGTTTTACGCCATTTATTTTATATATTTTTTTACTGAAATGCAAGTATTTACCCGCGGTTTGTTCCAAACTGCAAATATCTAAGAAAGAGGTCTGGTATGAAAGCGATTCAAATTCAATGCTACTCCAAAAACATTGACACCATTCTCTGTGATATCCCAGTGCCTGAAATCGGAAATACAGAAGTTCTGATAAAGGTAAAAGCTGCTGCTGTCAATCCATTGGAAGTCCTGATTATAACAGGCAGCGTAAAGTTGATCCAAGATTACTCCATGCCGCTCACGTTGGGAAACGAGTGTTCAGGTATCGTGGAAAAGGTCGGAAGTGATGTAACGAATTTTCAAGTGGGCGTTGTTTACAATGGCAGGCGCAAAATACGATAAAGCAGCTCAAAGGCAAGGCAAAGAATACCGGTTTATGTTTGTGCGTCCCGATGGTGCACAGCTGCAAAAAATCACCGAAATTGTAGAGAAAAATCATATCATGCCGCAGATAGACCCTCACGTGTTTACAGTCGAACAGGCCAATGAAGCGTTGAGACTTGTGGCGCAAGGGCATACAGACGGCAAAGTACTCATTCGATTTTAACAAGGAAAAAAGACAAAATGGAACTGAAACCATCCATCATGGCTGGCCGGTACGTTCGACCGTGACAACTTTTCCTCTGCTACCTACTATATTATTTTGTGGATTGCTGAATAAATTTTTGTTATTTCTTTTCTACGAAATGCAATTGCTCGCACGGATAAATTCCGCTCATTGCTCCAAAAGAATATCCACCATTCATTAATGCGGCACCAGTGAAGCACTTATCTGTCCCTTCCAGATTATAAGTGCTTTTCACTTTTAAGCCGCATAACTTTACATGGGGGAACTCCGGATTTGCATGAACGTCTGTTACCACAATATTAAGCAGTGCTTCGTCTTGTTCCTCTGAGACGAATTCCCATGCATTATAATATGTTTCTTGTGTTTCATCAGTTAGCCGATAGTATGTTCCCTTCTGAATTAACCAATAATACTTATGAAACTCCTCAATCTGCTCCTTAATCTCTTCCTTCTCGTCTTCACTTAATTTATTCAAATCAAGCTCATAACCAAATGTTCCTGACATTGCAACAATGCCTCTTGTCTTGAAAGTAGTTTCTCTTCCTGTTTGGTGGTTGGGAGATGCAGATACATGACTTCCCATTGTACTCACCGGATATCCGTAGGACGTACCCTTCTGAATTTTAAGTCTCGCAATAGGATCCGTATCATCAGAACACCATATTTGAGGAGAATAATAGAGAATTCCGGCATCGAATCTGCCGCCTCCTCCCGCACATCCTTCTATCATCACATTTGGATAATTTTGAGTAAAGCGCTCCATTAGTGCATATGTTCCAAGCATGAAACGATGTGCTACTTCTCCTTGTTTCTCTGCCGGAAGAAGATTAGAATATACATTGGCTACCGAACGGTTGAAATCCCATTTCACATATTCAATATTTGCACTGTCAAGCACTGCACTAATGCAATCATATAAATAATCCTGAACATCTTTTCTCGACATATCAAGTACCATCTGATTACGTGACATCATCGGCTCTCTGTCAGGATCCCTCAATACCCACTCTGGATGCTCTCGATAAAGCTTCGTATTTTCGTTAATCATCTCCGGTTCAAACCACAAGCCAAATTTCATGCCAAGGGCATTGATTTCATCTGCAATTTTCTTTAAACCACCCGGCAATTTTTCTTCATTTACAAACCAGTCACCTAAGCCGGCATTATCATCAAGACGATTTCCAAACCAGCCATCGTCTAACACCAACATTTCAATTCCAAGTTCATGTGCCTGCTGTGCAAGACTTATGATTTTGGCAGTATCAAAGTCAAAGTAAGTTGCCTCCCAATTGTTGATAAGTACAGGTCTTTTCATGTCCAAATATTTTATGTCACAGACATTTTCTCTGATTGCCCGATGATAATTTCCACTCAGACCATTTAATCCTCGATTACTAAATGACAGAATCGTTTCAGGAGTATAAAAAGAATCTTCTGCAGCAAGATTCCAACTGAAATTATCATCACTGATTCCAGTCACAACTCTAACGCTTCCTGCCTGATCCTTTTCAATTTCTGTCTTATGGTTTCCAGAGTACATAAGCATAAAACCATAACAATTACCATTGTTTTCCGTTGCATCATGATCACAGAGAATGCTAAATGGATTATGGTGATGGCTGCTCATCCCTCTCTTCGAACCAATCACATGGATATCATGTGTAAGTCTTACTCTCTCCATCTGTCTCTCCATACAATGTCTGCCATGAAATTGAATCAAATCAAAATCTCCATATGGGATATCAATACTTGCTGATGCAGCCTTTTCAAGCTGTACTTGTCTGCAGCCAATATTCTTAATTATCACACTTCTTGTAATTACATCCTTGTCAAACAAAACACTATACAAAAGTTTTACCTGCACACCAATTACGTCATCAGCAAGAGTAATTTCAAGAGTCTCCATCTCATCTCTATTCATCCGTACAGAAGGAAGTCCCGGTATGCTATACTTTCCCGGCTTTATCTCATGTCCTTTATAGCGGAAGTCACAGCTTCTGCTTCCATTCTCTGATACTGCCATAATAGAATTAATTCTATAATCTCCTACACCACATCCACTATACTCCTGTGCCATCAAATCCAAGGAACAACCGCGATATGCACGCTGCTCAAATGGGTTCCCAGAAAATCCTCTGTCTAGATATTGATGGAGGTAGCTCATATCAGTATCTCCGACTCTCGCTCCATAATAAACATGTTCCAAAACACTCATTTTATTGATTTTCATCTGATAGGTTGTATTTTTACTTTCCAGAAAAAAAAGTTTTCTCGTCCCATCAAATCTTATACTCATATTCCTAATCCACCCTATGTATTATTTTTTATAATTTTCCAGACTCATTCCGTATTTTTGTTTAAACACTTTTGAAAAAGTTAATTAAGAAATCTGAATGCTGAAGTAAATACTTAGCTTTATTCATTCTTCTGTATGTCTATTGTCCATTTACGTATTTCAGAAAGAGCATTAATTAATTTTAATCCATTATCTGTTAGAGAATATTCAACATGGGGAGGTATTTCATTGTATTGTTTTCTGTTAATAATATTCTCGTTTACCAACTCTTTTAATATCTTAGTAAGCATTAAATCGTATGTGTTCAGCCTCATAAATAGTCCATATGAGCTTTATTTTCCATTTACCTCCAAGAAGACTTGTAGTATATTCGAGAGGGCAGTCAGTAAATTTTTTATGTTTATCCACCATTTTATTTCACCACTTTCTAAAAAATTCAATGCATCATTAGGATATATTTACTAATACTATACTTTTATATAGTATCTATGTCATTTTTGCGTACTTGTCTATATGGAATATATCATTATAATAATTGATATAAGTTAAAAAAGAAAGGGGTAGATATCCGTGAAAATTGAGTTATGGTCGGACTATGCATGTCCATATTGTTATATTGGAGAAGTACGATTAAAAAAAGCATTGGCAGAAATTGATAATAAAGATGAAATTAAGGTTATTATGAAAAGTTTTGAATTAGATCCTAATGCAAGTTATTCAAGGCGTATTTTACAGATAATATGGAATTAAGTAATTTAGAAGTGTTAAAAGAAATTGCAGGTCAGGTTGGGCTAGAT
>CASERA010000284.1 GCA_949290175.1 uncultured Ruminococcus sp. | reverse complement strand
CTTTCGTATTTTGGATTTTTGGTCGAAGACATTATACAACAAAAGGGAGGTCAATGCTCTTTTTATTTGCAAACCTCCGAAAAATCAAGGTAAAACGTAACTTTTAACAATAAAAAACAAGGTAGTTTTGACACTACCATGAAAATGAAGGAGGGTTTTATAATGAAACAAAAGAAAACTACACCATTTGGCATCAGAGACCAACTTGGCTATGTATGTGGAGATATGGCAGGCAGTTTTGTAAATTTATACGTTGATGCATATTTTCTGACATTTTGTACCTATGTTTTAGGTATCAGTGCGTCATGGATGGGAACTTTATTCTTGTTTGCCAGATTATGGGATGCTATCAACGATCCGATTATCGGCTCTTTCCCTGATAGATGGACTATTGGAAAAAGCGGTGATAAATTCAAACCTTATATCAAGATTGCCATGGTTCCTCTTGCCATCTCCGGACTATTATGCTTTGCAGATGTGTCCAGTTTTGCCAGCACTGCAAAACACGTATGGGCAGCTGTAGCTTATGTTATTTATGGAATGAGCTATACTGGAACTTCCATACCTTTTGGCTCTATGGCATCTGTCATTACAAACAACGCAGTTGAACGTACAAAATTGTCCAGAGCCCGTGCTATCGGAGGAACAATTGTAGGTTTTGGTGCTCTGTCATTGGTTCCTCAATTTGTTTTTGACAAAAGTGGAAATGTTGTCGCATCCGGCTTTTTCAAAGTAGCGATAGTATTTGGAATATGTTCATTGATTTTCTATATTCTTTTAATGATTCTTACTACGGAACGCGTGAAAACTCCAAAGGCAGAAAAAGTCAAATTCAATTATGGACATATTCTCAAAGGTGTTTTTCATAACCGTCCTATGCTTGGAGTTATGTTAGCGACAATAGGAAGTCTGCTTTATATCACAGGAAACAGCCAACTTGGAAGCTATTTATATAAAGAATACTACCATGCACCACAGGTTTTAACTTTTGTATCTCTGATTTCCATCCCCGTAATGGTAATCTGCTTCCCGCTTATTCCAAAGCTGAGCCAGAAATACGGAAAGAAAAAAGTAGTTGTTTTCAGCTCCGGATATAACCTAATTATATCCACTGTACTATTTTTAGTGCCGATTCCTAATGTATATTTATATCTGATACTTTCTACGCTTGCTGTAAGTGGACAAACTGTTTTCACAATGCTTATCTGGGCATTTGTTACAGACTGCATTGATTACCAGGAGTATCTTACCAATGAGAGAAATGACGGCTCACTGTATTCTATTTATACATTTTCAAGAAAAATCGGTTCCACACTTGCCTCTACACTAGCATCTTTTGCACTAGGAGCACTCGGGTTTGTCTCTGGAATTGAAACTCAAGCACCGGAAGTAGCATCCCATATCCGTCTTCTTTGTACTTCTATTCCGGTAATAACCTGTATTCTTGAACTGATTGGAATTGGTCTTGTCTATGACCTGACAAAAGAAAAAACAGAAAAAATGTATGAAGTGTTAGAAGCAAGAAGAGCAGAAAGAGGTGAATAAATCTTGAAAAAAACTGACAGCCATTTACATCTTGTAAAAGAAAGCTCACAGGATGCCCCTTTTGTATCTGCTGATGAAATGCTTCCCCATCTTAAAGAACTGGGGATTTATAAAGGGATCCTAATGTCATCGGGAGAAGATGTACCGTGGGGAAATAATCAGAACAACTGGGAAATCTGTGAAAAATATCCCACAATCTATTACTGGATGTGCAATTTGGATTTTAAAGAACCAAATACAATATTTGAACGTCTAAAATTCTATAAAGAAAAAGGTGCTGTCGGAATCGGCGAACTGATGATAAACAAAAATATTAACCATCCTTTTATTCAGGAAATCTTCAAATCGGCTGAACAGCTTCACATGCCTGTACTATTTCATATGAGTCCTCAAATAGGATTTCAATATGGAATCGTAGATGAGCCTGGGCTGCCTCTTTTAGAAGATGCATTACAGAAATATCCTGATTTGATTTTTATAGGACACAGTCAGCCTTTCTGGCATGAAATATCCAAAAATCCTGGATATTCTTTAGAAGAACGCAACAACTGGGGCAACGGTCCGGTTAAAAACGGCGGGCGGCTTGTATATTTGTTTGAAAATTATAAAAATCTTTATGGGGATTTATCAGCAAATTCCGGCGGATGTGCTATAATGCGTGATGAAGACTTCGGTCTGTATTTTCTGGAAACCTATCAGGATCGTCTGTTATTTGGAACGGATATGATAAATACAGATATGGTATTTCCATTGTCTCAATGGCTGGATACAAAGGCAGATGAAGGAAAACTTTCCAGACTAGCCTATGAAAAAATAAGTTATTTGAATTCAGAAAAAATTTTCAAAATAGAGAAAAGGAGTATATAAAATGAGAACACGAATTCTCCCTAAGATGTTAAATGATGAAGTAGAAGAATATTTAGAAAAAAACGATATTATCATTGTTCCAGTAGGAACCGTAGAACTTCACGGTGGATTTCCTCTGGACTGCGAAACAGTAATCAGCGAAGCAATTGCACTGAAAATGGCAGAAGCATGTGATGGACTTGTTCTTACCGGACTGCCCTACTTCTATGCCGGAGCCACAGCAACCGGACGGGGTACAGTACAGGTAAGTGTCCGTACAGGTATTGATTATTTATATGGAATTGCCGAAAGTCTCTATCGCCAGGGATTTAAGCGACAAATTTATATCAGTTTTCATGGACCTGCACATATCACTATCAGTCCTGTGGTCAGAGATTTTATGGATCGGTATGGCGTTCCGATTCTCTATCTTGACCTGACTATGCAGATGATGAAACAGGCAAGTGAAATCTTCAGAAGTATTGATGATTTCCATGCCATTACCGTAGGCGCCTATGATATTATGGGACGTCTT
>CASERA010000283.1 GCA_949290175.1 uncultured Ruminococcus sp. | reverse complement strand
CAACCGGGCTTAAATCCGCATAATAAATATCTCCTCGTCTGACTGTCACTTTCTTTCACACTCCGATTCTTATACTTCAATTTTCTTTCCTTACCGGAAAGTATACTTCAGTATTCCCGTTTTTATCGGATGTATGCATCATCATTTTACTTTTTATTCCACATCATATCCCCGGCCTTTATAAATTCTTGGAATTCGTTTTCCCAGGCAGCAGACAAATTCATAATTAAATCTGCCACAGCGTTCGCTGAGCTCTTCTACTTTAATTTCATCTTCTCCATCTTTTCCAATTAGCGTCACCGGATCCATAAATTTCACCTCCGGAATATCTGTCACATCTACCATAAACTGATCCATACAGACACGTCCAAGAATCTTAGCACGTTTTCCATGAATTAAAACTTCTCCTTTATTGGACAGACCTCGCGAATATCCATCCCCATATCCTACCGGTATCGTGGCAACTTTCATCTTCTTATCTGCTGTAAAGATTCCACCATAACTTATTGAAGTCCCCGGCTCCACTTCTTTTACAAAGCTGACATGACTAATCAACCGAAGTGCCGGTTTTAATTCGATGGCATCTTTCTTCACCTCATCTGATGGGTACATTCCATACAAGGAAATCCCTGCACGTACCAAATCCTGCTTACATTCCGGAAAATCAATAATTCCTGCACTATTATTACAATGGAGTTTTGAAATTTTTACGTTTCTTTTTTCCAAAGCTTTCTCCATCTGACGGAATTTCTTAAACTGTTCTTTTGTATACTCTTTATCTGTCTCATCTGCTTTTGCAAAATGAGTATACATTCCCTCCAAACAGACATTCGGAAGTTTTTCCAGTTTCGCAATTAAATCTGCTGTCTTCTCATTGGCAGGAAAACCAAGACGCCCCATCCCTGTATCTATCTTAACATGAAAGTATACTGTCTCCTTTAACCGCACTGCTGTTTCAGACATTTCTTTGGCCATCTCTTCTGTATAAACGGTTGCACGGATTCCTGAAAGAATTGCCTCCTCATATTGCTCAGGGAAAATACATCCCAGGACTAAAATTGGTTTTTGAATTCCTGCTTCATACAGTTCTTCCGCCTCTTCCTGTGCTGCAACGGCATACCCCCAGACGTCCGGGTCTTTTTCCAGCATCCTGGCTATGGGCACCGCCCCATGCCCATAACCATCCGTCTTCACTACTGCGGCAAATTTTGCGCCACTGCCAATCCTTTGTTTCATCTGTTCCATATTAAACCGGATTGCATCCATATCAATTTCAGCGCAAACCCTACTGTGTTTTTCCATTTTATCTCCCCTTTTCCATCTGTTTCATACATGTTTTAATACCTTCTGTCAAATCTTCTGCCAGTACACTGTATGCTCCGCAGAAACGTCTTGCCTCATCTCCTCCACAGGCATGTAAATATACGCCTGCCACCGCACCTTCATAAACCGGCATATGCTGTGCTAACAACCCCGCAACAGTACCGGCAAGCACATCGCCGGAACCAGCCTTCGCCATTGCACTGTTCCCTGCCATATTTACAAACATCTTTTTTTCTCTTGAAGCCACAACTGTCCTGGCATCTTTTAAGACACAAACCACCCCATATCGATGCGTAAACTCTTTCAGAACCTGAAACCGTTCCTGTACAAGTTTTTTAATTGAACATCCAAGCAATCCCGCCATTTCTTTCATATGAGGTGTCAGTACAATCTCTTTCTCATCTTTTGGAAGAAGATCCATCCTCTTACTCAGAAGATTCAGTCCATCCGCATCAATTACACACGGCACTTCTATATTTTGCAGAACATACTCTAAAATCTGTTCTGCCGTGTGGCTCTGACCCAGCCCACACCCGATACAAACCACATCTGACCAATGCATCAGAGATTCCAGTTGCTGCCTATCATATTCTGTATAAACAGAAACAATCGCCTCTGGCAAAAGCTGCTGCAAAATCACCCGGTTTGATTCCTCTGTATAAATCTGAACCAGACCGCCACCACTGATATATGCTGCTTTTGCACTCAAATATGCCGCACCGGACATTCCTTTGCTTCCTACAATCATCAGAATTTTTCCATAACTTCCTTTGTGAGAGTTCTTCTTTCTCGCCGGAAGCCATTCTGATAAATCTTCTGGCTCCAGTGTATAACAAACTTCCGAATGAGCCCGAAAGAAATCTGTTCGTATCCCGATATCAACGGGAACTACTTCTCCTGCATACTCACATCCCGGAAACAAAACTGTTCCCAGTTTTTCGCAAGCAAAAGAAACGGTCAAATCAGCACAGAACGCCACTCCAAGCACAGCCCCTGTAGATGAACTGATTCCGGATGGAATATCCACGGCAGCTTTCCAGCCTTTCATCCGGTTCATTTTTTCAATAGCTTCTCTATAACTCCCCTGAATCTCTCTGCTCAATCCAACGCCGAAAACAGCATCTATTACAACAGTATATTCCTCTTTTGGTATCTCCGTGACAACAGATACCCCCGATTTTTCTGCAATCGCCTTTTGAATCCGGCATTCCTCACTCATGGATGCCTCTTTTCCAATAAATACGGCACGAACCGTATTTCCTTCTTCATGCAGTAGTCTTGCCACTGCAAACCCATCTCCCCCATTATTACCAGAACCACAGACAACCAGCGTATGCCGCATATCTGCCTTCTTCATTTTCATAACTTCTACCATCTTCAAGGCTGCTCGTTCCATCAGAACCAGCGAAGGAATCCCAATCCTTTGTATTGTATAAGCATCTGCTTCCTGCATCCATTGTCCGGTTGGCAGGTATCTCATCTTATCTCACCCTTTCTTCACAGTTTCAGAGTTCAAAAGAAAGGACGTGCCGCCGGATTTTCATCTGACAACACGCCTTTGCACACCTTCATCCTATATTTTTACTTTTCCTGCTCTTCTTTATGACGACTGACATTGTAAGACAGCTTCATCAGGCTGTCAGAAAGATGCACACTTTCTACAATCACATGTTTCGGCAGGTTCAAATCCGTATGTGCAAAATTCCAGATTCCCTGGATTCCATTCTCTACAAGCATATCTGCGACTTCTATCGCTTTCGATCTCGGAATTGTCAATGCCGCAATCTCAATTTCATTCTCTTTAAGAAACTCTTTTAGTTCATCCATCATACGAACCGGAATTCCTCGAATTGCTACTCCTTCCAGACGCGGGTTTACATCGAAAAGCCCTTTCAGTATAAATCCACTCTTTTCAAAAGATGCATAATTTGCCAAAGCCTGTCCCAAATTACCGGCTCCGATAATAATAAAATTATGGCTTCTGTCCAGTCCAAGTATCTTTCCGATTTCCGTGTACAGATATTTAACATTATATCCATACCCTTGCTGTCCAAAGCCTCCGAAATTATTCAAATCCTGCCTGATCTGCGATGCTGTTACATTCATCTTCTTACTCAGATCATTAGAAGAAATTCTTTCAACTCCCGATTCCATTAAATCTCCCAGATATCTGTAGTATCTCGGAAGTCTTCCTATTACCGCACGGGATATTTTTCTCTCTTCCACTTACTGTACCCTCCAATTTTAATCTTTTCTTATTATATAGAATTGTGAAACATAAGTCAAATTTTTAGTTGTATTTTACTGTATTTCCGCTATAATGAAATGGTGTCCGCGATAAAACACACTTTGAATATACTTGGAAAACAGGAGGATTCCCATGATACTCGCATGTCATAATATAAATAAATCTTTTGGGGACCATCTCATTGTACGAGATGGCTCTTTTCACATTGAAGACCGTGAAAAAGCAGCTCTTGTCGGTGTAAACGGTGCCGGCAAATCCACAATTTTTAAAATGATTGTCAAAGAAATGCCTCTGGACGGCGGTGATATCGTCTTAACGAAAGGCAAAACCCTTGGTTATCTTGCTCAGCATCAAAATCTGGAAAGCGGAAGTACAATCTACGAAGAGTTAAAAACAGCAAAAGCAGATATTATTGCTCTAGAAATTCAAATCCGCTCCATCGAACAGGAATTACAGCATCTTTCCGGTATCGAACTTCAAAACCGCCTGGAAACATATAATCGTCTGATGTCTGAATTTGAGTCCAAAAACGGATATGCTTATGAGAGTGAAATCACAGGTGTCCTAAAGGGACTCGGGTTTTCAGAAGAAGACTTCAGCAAGCAAACTTCCACCTTATCCGGAGGACAAAAAACCCGCGTCGCTCTCGGAAAACTGCTGCTTACTAAACCGGATATTCTTTTGCTTGATGAGCCTACCAACCATTTGGACTTAAATTCCATCAATTGGCTGGAAACTTATCTATTGAATTATTCAGGAGCTGTTTTTATCGTCTCCCACGACCGTTTCTTTTTAAATCGTGTTGTAACAAAAGTCGTGGAAATCGAAAATGGCTCTATTCGAATGTATTCCGGTAATTATAAAGCCTATGCGCAGAAAAAACAGCTCATCCGTGATGCACAGCTGAAAGAATATTTAAACCAGCAGCGGGAAATCAAACATCAGGAAGCCGTTATTGAGAAACTTCGCTCTTTTAACCGTGAAAAATCCATCAAACGTGCAGAAAGCCGTGAAAAAATGCTGT
>CASERA010000282.1 GCA_949290175.1 uncultured Ruminococcus sp. | reverse complement strand
CGTATCCGCCTTATCCTCCTAAGGCAGCACCGGATTCCGGTGCTAATAAATTAATTTTTATGGGACATAGTCAAAAATGCTTGACATAACTTCTTCCATTTTTCAATATTTTTGTATGGTTTACTTTGAGGAAAGAACAGCCCTGTTTCAAACAATAAAGCCGGCTGTTCCTTTTTATGATTCTTTTTATCGTTTTTCTCCCATACTGAATACCGCTACAACACCCGGACCTGTATGACTTCCAATTACTGTGCCAATATTATTAATTAAAATATTATCCACACCCATTTTTTCCCGTACCAGTCCTGCAACATATTCCGCATCTTCGATACAATCACCATGGGTAACCATCACCAGATCATTCTCCCATCCTTTTGCCTGCTCCACAGCCCTATCTACTATTTTATTCAAAGACCTCTTTCGTCCCCGTTCCTTTCCAATCACTTGAAGCTTCCCGTCATTGTCTACATGGATAATGGGTTTAATCTGAACCATCGTACCCAGCACAGCTGTTGCCTTAGATATTCTGCCTCCGCGATGCAGATGATTGAGATCGTCTACGGTAACATTATGGCAAATATGAAGTTTATTCTCTTCTACCCATTTTGCAATTTCATCCAGAGTTTTTCCCTCTTCTTTTAACTGCAGCACCTTATGAAGAAGAAGACCTTCTCCCATACAAGCACAAAGAGTATCAATCACTATGATTTTTGTATCAGAATATTCCTCTGACAATTCTTCTGCTGCGATTCGCATACTATTATATGTACCACTCAACCCCGAAGAGAATCCGAGATGAAGAATATCTTTTCCTTCTTTTACAAAAACTTCAAGCATCTCTTTTGCCTCGTCCGGATTCACCTGAGATGTTACTGACATCTTCCCTTCCCTCAGCTTTGCAAAAAACTCTTTTGCAGACAGCCCTTCCATATCTGCATATGTCTCACCATCTATTGTATATTTTAAAGGAATAACCGGAACATTTCTCTCTTTTAACCATTCCTTCGGCATATCCACCGTACTATTCACTGTAACTATAAAATCTCGCATACTCAACCCTCCTGTTGTTCGCTTTTTCTTATCATACCATTTTTCCCTTTTTTTCGCAAAATTTTTTTCATAAAATCATTTGTCATTTTCACTCCCGCTTTTTCTGTCTGCTGCTCTTTCACCGTCACATATTCCCGCTTCTTAACTCCATTCACTCTCCTTCATGATATAAAAAAGGCAGATTCTGTACAACAAATTCCTCTGTCCCACAGTACCCGCCTTTATTCAATTCACATACTCTAATTCAATTTCACATTCAGATAGTTTCTTCCGGATAAGGTTTTATTAAATGCCAGGAAGCACAATATGAGAATACATCCGGCAAGAAATCCAATCCAATCCAATACCGCTGTTAGAATCAAAAGAAGCAGGCGCATAAATTTTAATGCATATCCAAGCTCAAAATTCGGCTGAGTATAGTTCGCTACTGCCACAAATGCCATGTACAGCATAACCTCTGAATTGAACCAGCCGGATTGCACTGCAAACTCTCCGAGCACAAGACCTGCAATTACACTCAATGGAGTACTGAGCATACTTGGAGTATTTAAAGCCGCCAGCCTCAGACCATCGATACTCAATTCCAGAATCAAAAACTGTAACGAAATCGGAATATTAATCGCATCCCTTACAGCCGTGAATTCAAACATACTCGGAAGCCATGCCGGATTCTGCATGAATAATAGATATACTGGTGTCAAAAATACAGTCAATATGGTAATCACAGCTCTGGAAATTTTTAAATATGCCCCTGTAATTGTCGGGAAATAATAGTCATTTGCTTCTTCAATCATGTCCAGAATCGAGGTTGGAAGAATCATGGCTGCCGGAGAATTATCTACCAGAATCACCACTTTTCCTTCCAACAGACAGGCAGCTGCCGTATCTGGTCTTTCCGTATATTTAAATTTGGGAAAAGGATTAAACCATTTTCTCTTAAACAGTTCTTCTGCAAGCGTCTGCTGATTCATCTTCATATCATCAATTTTCAGATTTTCAATTCGGGATTTCACATTCTCCAGCAGTTTCTGATCTACCCTGTCTGACATATAACATATGGCAATATCTGTTCTAGATGTCTGCCCTGCTTCCGTCATTTCCATAACGAGATGCGGATCTCTGATACGCCTCCTCATCAATGCAGTATTAAAAACTATGGTTTCTACAAATCCATCTCTGGAACCTCTCAGGGATTTATCCTTATCCGGCTCCTCCACTCCTCTCGCCGGATAGGTTCTGCTATCAATAGCAATTGCTGCCTCATAGCCATTTATAAACAGACAGGAAACTCCGGACAAGACATTACGGACTACCTGGTCAAAATCGCCCAGCACATCCACCTCTACATATGGAATATATTTCTTTGCGAACCCGGAAGCATCCTCAGGCATCATATCCTCTGTCACTCCCATGAAAGAATCCATTAATTTCAGCATAATTTCGTCTTTGATGAAGCCGTCTATAAAGTAGAATACAGCATCTTTCCCACCCACCTCAACTTCTCTTTTTATAATATCAAAACTCTGTTTCACAGGCAGAAGCCCATCCATGTAATTAATATTATCTTCGAAACAACTGCTGATTTTTTTTGTGTTTTTCTCCACCATAGAATTACTTTCCTTTCTCTCATCTTAACAATATGTCAAAACTGTTTTTCTATGGTTAGATTCCCCTGTTCTTCCTTAATTATGCAAAAATCCTGCCTTTTCTATTTTCTGTATTACCTGCTGCCGTCTCTGTTGTACCGGTTTTGGATTTACCAGTCGTGCTGCCAAATCCGCCATTTCTAATTTCCGTTACATCATCGTCAACAGTAATTCCATATTCTACAAATATACCCTGCATAAATCCTTCACCCTGTCCGATATCCACGACTTTTTCTTCATTTGTATCATTTGTAATTTTGGAAAACATATGCCCTTCATTGTCAGAATAAAAATAATCACTATCGATAATTCCAACCGTATTGTTCAGCTGCAGACGGTACTTAAATCCCAGGCCGCTTCTTGGATAACATTTCAGTACCCATTCCGGTTCCATCTCTACCCGAATTCCTGTCGGTACTTTTATCGTCTCTCCCGGAGCAAGAATCAAACGTACAGGAGAAAAGAAATCATATCCTGCCGAACCTGCTGTTGCCCTTCTCGGAAGTTTAATATTCTCATAAATTTCCTCAATATTTGTTTCTTCATCTAATCCAAACGTATCAATCCAGTCCTTCTTGAACTGTTCCAGACTCACTTTATGAAACTTCGCAATTCTCTTCATTTTCTGTTTCCTTTCATTTCTTCTTTTCGTAAATGCAATTTTAGCATGAAAAATGGCTATGTGCAATCATTGCCCTTTGCACATAGCCAAATTCTTTATTTAGAATAGTGTTTATGAATCGTGGAGAACAATCTTTCCCATCTTTAAACTATCCTGCACATCAATTACTTTCTGATTCTTACTACCTTTCCAATGGAGCTGCGTATCTTTCTGCTCAACTTCAAATTTTCCATCTACAACAACATCAAGATATGACATTACAGATTCCTTCTGAACCTCATTCCATTCGTATCCCGTATAAAGCCACTGTGTCTTCTTTGGAAACTTTTCTCTGATTTCTTTTGCCAGGGCTGTGATATCAGCTCTGTTGCCCGGAAACAGCGGATCACCGCCACTATAAGTAATTCCACTGATATAGTCTTTTTCAAGCTGCTCAAATAATTCATTTTTTGCCGCCTCATCAAACGGAAGCCCTCCTTCCGAGTCCCATGTTACAGGATTATGGCACTCTCTACATCCATGTGCACACCCTGCAACCCACAGTACTACTCTAAGTCCATCACCGTTGAGCATATCGTCTTTTGTAATATTATGATATCGCATATTACATACTTTTCCTTTCTGCGATTTCTGCCATTTTAGCATCATTAAGACGTGTATCGCCTTTTACTCTGGAATAAGAAAGATAGCCGTTCATACGATCAATCTTTGTCAGATTCTTACTTCCACATTCTGGACATACATCCATATCCAGTTCTTCATGTCCGCAATCATCACAATAAGACAATGACAGATTGACTCCTTCATAAAATCCTTTCGCCATCGCTCTTCTTACCAATGCCTTTACTGCATCAACATTATAGCTGATTGGATATTTAACGTACTGGATTTTTCCACCGTTACTCAGATTCCAGAATCTGCCTTCCAGATCCTGTTTTTCAATCGGTGTGATGTCTTCTGTCACATGGCAGTGAAAACTGTTGCTTACATATTCTCTGTCAGAAACATTCTCTATGATTCCATATTTTTTGCGGAACTGCTGTACCTGAACACCACACAAATTCTCTGCCGGAGTTCCATAAATTGCATATAAATGTCCGTCTTCTTCTTTAAATTCTTCCACTCTTTTATTAATGTATTCCAGTGTCTCGACTGCGAAGGCACCGTCTTCCACAAGAGATTTTTTATTATGCAGCTGCTGAAGCTCATTCAAAGCTGTGATTCCAAAGGATGCAGTTGCAGCCTTTAACAAAGGTTTAATCTTATCATACAGCCCTAAGTTTCCACCATAGAAACCGCCTTCGCAGTATGCCAGCGGATTAGTGGATGCTTTCATCTCTCCGAGATAATCATAGGTTCTCTGATGCAGCTTACGAATCAGCTGCAGGTAGTAATCCAATACCTCAAAGAATGGCTTTCCTTCCTGCTGTGCTTTTGCATAAATCATCGGCAAGTGAAGACTGATTGCACCAATATTGAAACGTCCCACAAACACCGGCTGATCCTCTTCATCTGCAGGTCTCATACCGCCTCTTTCGTACCATGGAGAAAGGAATGCACGGCATCCCATAGGACTGATAATCTTACCGTATTTTTTATAAATACTCGGAACATATCCCTCTCCTGTCAAACTCAGCCAATCCGGATACATGGTCTTCCGGGAACATTCAATTCCCGCCTCAAAGACATCTTCCAGCGGTTTTCCCGGTCCGTGCAGATTCTCGTCATACAGGAACACAATTTTGGGGAACAGAACCGGTTTTTTATGACCTTCTTTTCCCTGTCCGTTCTTTCTGACTTCCAGCATCTTAATGGTTGCAAGTTTTCCGTATTTGCTTGTACGTGTTCCCGCAGTTACAGTAATAAATGGATAATCCCCCCGGCTGGAAGATACAGAGTTAAACTTATACTCCCATCCCTGGAATCCCTGCTCCATCTCTTTTTCAAGATCTTTCCATGCAATCTTTTGTACCTGCTCCTCGGAAAGCCCCAGCCCTCTGTATTTTTCAATCAGGTTCTTATGGGATTTTTCCGCATAAGGCTCCAGAATTTCATCTACGCTTGGAACTGTAAAACCACCATATTGCTGGCTTGCTGCACTCAGTACAATGTCACCGATTACATCAAAAGCGGTATCCAGTGACTTCGGCTCGTTGTACCACAGATTCCCCATCTCAAATCCGCCGCTCAAGACATTTTTCACATCAAACAGACAGCAATTCATCGTATCTCTTCTTGCAGACATATCATGAATATAAATATACCCTTCCCGGATTGCCTGAATCTCTTCCACTGTCAGAAAAAACTTCTTATACAGTTCTTTGTTCAGCTCATTAAAAATCAAACTTCTCTTTGTAGATACCAGTGCGCTGTCTGTGTTACTGTTTTCTTTGTCACCAATATACATGATAGACTGGCTCTTCTTATAGACCTCATCCAGCATCTGTACAAAATCCTGTTTGTAATTTCTGTAATCGCGGTAACTCTTAGCCACAACCGGATTCACTTTTTCCAACGCACCCTCTACCACATTGTGCATCTCTGCAATCGGAATATCCTGAATTCCCAATGACTTCACTTTATCTTCCACAAACCGGCAGATATAGTCCAGCTCCTCTTCAGTAAATTTTATCAAGGCACGGTATGCAGATTTATTGACCGCCACAACTACTTTCTGCACATTGAAATCTTCTTTTGTCCCGTCTTTCTTGATGACTCTTATCATACACTGTCTGCTCCCTTCATCTCTAATTATAACTACATTTAGTGTTCCTTCTACACAAGATAAACTATATCATGTGCCAGTAATGAACATGTTATCACTTTGGATGAATTGAGTCAATACGGAAAGTTTCACAAAAAACTTTCATTTAACCATAACATTTCCTCTGTAATTTCATTCAGAGAAAATGCTCCGCACATGGACATTGTATCTTTTAATTCTGCACTGATTTTTTCTGCATAAAGTTGAACACCTTCTTCTCCGCCGCCATAAACCGCAGTCACAAAGGGACGGGCAATCAACGCTGCATCAGCCCCCATTGCAAGTGCTTTGAACACATCTATACCTGTCCGGATTCCTCCATCCACAAATACCTTTATTTGTCCATTCACAACCTTCACAATTGACGGCAGGACTTCTGCTGTTGCCGGACACTGATCCAGAACACGTCCACCGTGATTTGACACCACAATCCCCTGTACTCCGGCCTCTATCGCCTTCTGTGCCCCTACTGGTGTCATAATACCTTTTAGAATAAATGGAATTTCAGCAATTTTCACAATTTCTTTTAATTCTTCCACAGATTTACTTCCGGCCGGTGGATTCATATTCCGAAGAAACGGCAGTCCGGCTGCATCAATATCCATCGCTACTGCAAATGCTCCTGACTTTTTCACCAGCTCCATTTTTTCCCGGATGGTTCCCATATCCCACGGCTTTACTGTTGGAATTCCCAGTCCGCCCAGTTTCCCGATGGCTGCTGCTGCTTCGATCATAACACTGCTGTCGATACCGTCCCCCGTAAACGCAGCAATTCCACTTTTTGCACAGCCTGAAAGCAAAAGTTCATTATACTCCTGGTCTGTATATTTTTCGCCGTAATGAAGTTTCACAGCACCTATCGGTCCCGCAAAAAACGGATCATGGAACCTCTTTCCAAATAACTCAATTTCTGTGCTTACTTTCTTCTGCTCACAAATAGTGTCCATGTTAATACAGACTTCCTGCCATTTCCGATAATTCCGCATTGCCAGTTCTCCTATACCCTTGGCACCAGGTCCCGGCATAGTATTCTTGCAAACTGCACCGTTACAGATATTGCATGCTTTACAGTACGGTCCAATACAAGTTCTGGCATTTTTCACAACTTCCTGATATTCCATATACGTGTTCCTCCTGAAAATACCAAAATAGCGGGAATAACATCCGAATCCGGTTATTAATCCCACTATATACTCTTTGTTAAAAATATATGGTTAGTATAACATATGATTCACTGAAGCACAATTTAAATGTGGTTTGCCACTTCAAATGCATCCCAGATAGCATACATAATATTAGATACTTTCCTTGCATCTCCAAGCAAATAAATCTCCGGCACATCAAATTCCAGTTCATGGTACAAGGTATTCTCTTCTTGATATCCAACTGCCAGAATTACGCTGTCACACTCTAATTCACGCATTCCTTTTTCTGTTCCCATATGCAGCACACCATCTTTATAGCCCGTTACTTTGGCTCCGGTTACTATTTCTACCCCATTGTATGGAACCAGACGTTCCAGCATATCTTTGTTTGCATGACAAATCGGCCCGTTGACTGCAAGCAGTTTATCCAGTGCTTCTACAATTGTGACCTGTTTACCCTGCTGTGCAAGCCACAATGCCAGTTCACACCCAACCAGACCGCCTCCGACAACGACACTCTTCTCTCCACAGTCTTTTTCTTTCAGCAGTACCTGTGCCGCCGTATATACATGTTCGTCATCTCCCAGAGAAAATACTTTCGGAGTAGAACCGGTAGCTATAATCACTGCATCATAATTTCCATTCAGCACATCTTCTTTTGTCACCGTTGTATTCAGATGTACCGGCACTTCCAGTTTCTTCAAGATTGTCTGATACCAGTCAGCCAATGCAATATCATCCTCTTTGAAGTCAGGAGCCCCGCCCGGAATCAAATTACCTCCAAGGCGTCCATTTTTTTCAAACAATTCCGGTTTATGTCCACGGATTGCCAGTACTCTTGCAGCCTCACAGCCTGCAACGCCCCCTCCGGCAATTAGCACTTTTTTCGGTTTCAAAATAGGTTCATATGCTGTCACACGCTCTCTTGCAGCTTGCGGATTCACCGCACAGTTAATCATGGAATATTCCTGAACTCGTCCCATGCATCCTTCCTGACAGGAAATACATGGACGTACCTCCTCGATTTTTCCGGAGCGCAATTTATTAACATAATCCGGATCTGCAAGCAGCGGACGTCCCAAACTGACAATATCGCATTCTCCATTTTCCAATGCTTCCAGTGCCATATCCGGATCATCCATGCGTCCTGCACAGAGCACCGGCACATCTACCACCTCTTTGACCATCCTGCAATATGGACGGAACAGCCCTTTCTCCTGGTACATTGGCGGATGATTCCACCACCATGCATCATAAGTTCCTACATCGGTATCCAACGCATCGTATCCGTATTTTACAAGAAGTTTTGCCGCTTCTAAGCCTTCTTCAATATCTCTTCCTTTTTCTTCAAATTTCTCTCCTGGAAGAGCACCTTCTCTCCAGTCTTTAATCATACTTTTTACGCTGAACCGAAGTGCCACCGGGAAATCTTCTCCACAGCGCGATTTAATTTCTTCAACAACTTCTTTTGCAAAACGAAGTCTATTTTCCAAAGAACCTCCATATTCATCTGTACGCTGATTGAACATACTGATTGCAAACTGATCCAGCAGATATCCCTCATGTACCGCATGGATTTCTACACCGTCAAATCCACCTCTTTTTGCATTGTAAGCGCCATCCCCAAAAGATTTTACAATACTTCTGATTTCTTCTTTTGTCAGAGGACGACAGATTTTATCCAACCAGCGGTGGGGAATTGCAGACGGTGCAACCGGTGGAAATTCTCCAAGGTTTGTCGGAATCGTTACACGTCCGAACCCGGCAGACATCATTAAAAAGATTTTACTTCCATAAGCATGTACCCGCTCCGTCATTTCCTTGCTTGTACGGATAAAATGAACTGGATTGTACGTAGAATTTGGACAGTTCGGCATACTCTGTGTCTCTACTTCACAATCTGAAAATGTAACTCCTGTGATAATTAGTCCTGTGCCGCCTTTTGCACGTTCTGTATAATAATCAATTCCTCTTTGATTAAAACCTCCCTGTGCATCTGCAAGTCCCAGTGGTCCCATAGGTGCCAGAGCAAACCGGTTCTTGATTGTAACAGAACCAATTTTTACCGGTGTAAATAAATTCTTATAATTCATAGCATCCTCCATAACTTTATTTGATATTTATTTAACAATATTATACTTTAAAAAAGAGTTACGGGCTATCAACCTTTCATTGATAACCTGCAACTCTTTTTTGATGCATAAAGTTACTCTCTAGTTTATCATCATGTCATATTTTCCTTTAAAAATTCGTCAAACATATGGATTGCCCCATATTTTTTATTTTCTTTTTTATAAACACCACATACTTCCCATTTCAACTCTTCTTCGAACGGGATTGCCCGAATATTATCCATCCGCAAATCCTCCAGAATAAATTCAGGTACAACCGCTAAACCAATTCTTTCCCTACACATCTTATAAAGCACAGTTGCATCCGCTGTCTTTGCTGCTATCTTAGGTGAAAATCCTTTCGCCTGGCATGCAGAACAAAAATCATGAAACATATGAAAATGTTCATTCATCAAAAGGATTTTTTCTTCTTTAAGCATATCCACATTCACTGTTTTATAATGATAGATTGGATGGCCTTCATAAACCAAAAGCATCATATTCTTTTTCACCAGACTTCTCTGAATCAACGATTCATCCTCATTCATCCCCACTATAACACCATACTCCAGGCGGGAATCGCGAATGCGCTCTTTGACTTCTTCATTTGAATACTCACACCACTCCGCTTGAATATTCTGATTCTCTTCTATAAATTTTAAGATTAACTGAAATGGAAGAACATTAAATACTCCGCATGCACATCCAATTCGAAGCAAAACGGTTTGATTTTCAAGCTGACGAATCCCATTCTCAATCTCTTCAAACTGCCGGATAATTTTTTCTGATTTTTCGTAGAGAAAGTGTCCGCTTTCTGTGGGAATCACTCCCCGTTTTGTTCGTTCAAACAACACCGTTTCCAGCTCATTTTCCAACAGCCGGATATTTTTACTCAATCCCTGCGGTGTAATAAAGAGCCTTTTTGCCGCTTTACTTATACTTTGTTCTTCATAAACCGCTTCAAAACACTTTAAATCCTTTGTATTCATCATACAGTCTCTTCCGCATGTTTCTGTGCCAGTCTGGCATTCTTCTTTTTCCCTCTGCCAAACCACAGCCGTTTTGTAAGGAATCCCCACAGCCATATCCATAGTACAATAATAATCATCATGCCCACTCGCCAGTATACCCATGCCGGAGTTGTAAGCTCTACCTTCGCACCTGCCGACATTCCATTCATCGCATTG
>CASERA010000281.1 GCA_949290175.1 uncultured Ruminococcus sp. | reverse complement strand
TTGTAGGAACAGTGACAAAGAAAAAAGAAAAGAAAATTTATGTAAAATAGAGGTGTTGAATATGAAATATACAGTAGATGCAAGAGGGAAACAGTGTCCGATACCGGTAGTGGAGACAAAAAAAGTTCTGTCACAGATGTCAGAGGGAGATGTAACAGAAACACTGGTAGATAATGAAATCGCAGTACAGAATTTGGAAAAAATGGCAGTACAGAAAAATCTGAAATTTACATATGAACAAACCGGGAAAAATGTGTACAAAGTATTGATTTCGTTTACAGAGAATTCTAAGAAGACGTTTACAGATGAAGAAGCAATGGAATGTAATCCGGTTCCTGTTTCTTCTGCAAGTAATACAGTTGTGGTGCTTTCTTCCAACAAAATGGGAGAAGGAGATGAGGCATTAGGCAAGGTATTGATGAAAGGATTTGTTTATGCACTTACAAGTCTGGAGGAGCTGCCTTCTACCGTTTTGTTATATAACAATGGGGCTAAATTATCAATAGAAGGTTCAGAATCCCTGGAAGATTTGAAACTTCTGGAATCACAGGGGGTAGAAATTTTAACTTGTGGAACCTGTTTGAATCACTATGGAATTGCGGACAAACTGGCAGTAGGAAGTGTTACGAATATGTATGTAATTTGTGAAAAGATGACGAAAGCAGGGAAGGTTGTGAAACCATGATTTATCTGGACAGTGCGGCAACCAGCTATTACAGACCGAAAGCAGTTGCTGATGCAGTATACCAGGCGATGATGACGATGGGAAATGCAGGACGCGGAAGCCATGAAACTTCTTTACAGTCAGCAAGGGTGATTTATAATACGAGGGAGATGCTGGCAGAACTTTTTCATGCACCGGGACCCGAGAAAGTCGCATTTACATCCAATGCCACAGAAGCATTAAACATTGCGATTCAGGGATTGACAAAAAAGGGTACACGAATGGCTGCGACTGCAATGGATCATAATAGTGTATTGCGGCCCATGTATCGTGCACAGAAACAAGGCTGTGAGCTTCATATACTGGGGGCAGATGAGAAAGGAAATCTTTCTCTGAAGGCGCTGGAAGAACTTTTTCAGGATGGAATCGATGTATTTGCCTGCACACATGCATCCAATCTTACGGGCAACAGGAATGATATTCATGAAATTGGCAGATTATGCAGGAAATATGAGGTGATTTTTATTCTGGATGTGTCACAGACGGCAGGGATTTTTCCGATTGATATGCAGGAAGATTGTATCGATATTCTGTGTTTTACAGGACATAAAGGGCTGATGGGGCCTCAGGGAACAGGTGGAATCTGCCTTGGAGAAGGCATTTCTCTTCCGGCATGGAAAACGGGAGGAACCGGAGTGAAAAGTTATCTCAAAGAACAGCCTCAGGAAATGCCCACGGTGCTGGAAGCAGGAACATTGAACGGACATGGAATTGCAGGACTTCATGCGGCACTTACATACATTCAAAAGAAGGGAATGGAAAAAATCCGTGAGAGAGAGCAGATGCTTATGGAGAGGTTTTATTGTGGAGTCAAAGATTTGCCGGGAGTTACTGTATATGGTGATTTCTCAGATAAGAACCGGGCTCCGATTGTGGCACTGAATTTGAAAGACTATGATTCGGCAGCAGTCAGTGATGAACTTGCACAGGTGTATGATATTCAGACAAGAGCGGGAGCACATTGTGCCCCTCTGATGCATCAGGCACTTCATACAGAACAGCAGGGTGCTGTCCGTTTCAGCTTTTCACATTTTTTGAAGGAAGACCAGATTGATGAAGCTGTCCGTGCAGTCAGAGAACTGACATTGGAGGAGAGTGTATGAGACCAAAGGAATTACGGATTGTAGTAACGTTTGAAACAACCACGGCAGCGATGGCGTTTGAAGCCGCAGCGAGAAGACAAAAAGTGGCAGGACGTCTGATTCCGATTCCAAGGGAAATTACTGCAGAATGTGGACTCAGTTTTTCCGCACCGCCCGGTGAGCGGGAAACGGTGAAATCTCTGGCTGACAAAATGGACTGTCAAGAAATATACGAACTGATTATATAATGAACAAAAGGTGAGCGAGGTGCGGTCTGTACAGATGATAAAAAATCGTAGTACGGCAGCACCTTTTGTATTACCGGAGGAAAAGCTGCTAATAATAGAGATATGAAAAGGCGGAAAGGAAAATAGATGTATGGAAAAGGAAATACTTTTTGATGAAATAAAAGCAGCGTTTACAGATACCTCCTCCGGATGCAGTGCATTTTCGTGGGAGACACTGGATGGAAAACATTTATGGGGAAGAAATTTTGATTTTAACAAAATCGCAGGAGTCAGTAAAATCACGTTTCTGCCCCGGGGAATAGAATTTTATACATGTGGCTCAAAAGCAGAAAAGAATCTGGTGGAATCTTCCCGCCAGACTGCAAAATATGCCGCTGTAGGAATGGGGTTTATGGAGTTGGAGTCTACCCCTGTTTTATATGAGGGAATGAATGAAAAAGGACTGATGGGCGGACAGCTGTATTATCGTGAATTTGCAAGTTTTTCAGACAAAATACGACCAGGAACGATTCCACTTCAGCCTCCGTTTGCAGTCGCTTATTTTTTGATGCAATGTGCGACAGTAGAAGAAGTTGTATCTGAAATAGAAAGGCATCTGACATTTGTCAATCTGCCAACACTGGGAACAGTGCCTACGATTCACTGGACATTTTCTGACAGAACAGGGGAAACAATCATTATTGAGCCGGATAATGCTGGTGTGCATATTTATCGAAAAACAATGGGAGTTTTGACCAATAGTCCGGGTTATGAATGGCATCGGCTCAATTTGTTGAATTATGTACACATTCGGGAATTAGATTATGACAAAATAAACATAAATGGTGATATCCTGAATCAGTGTTTTTCTGGAAGCGGAGCTTTAGGAATTCCTGGAGACTGGTCTTCGCCTTCCCGTTTTATTCGTCTGTCCTTTTTGAAAAAATATGGCACAAAAGGGGAAAATGAAGCTGACGGAGTAAGTAAAATGTTTCATTTATTCAACAGTGTGGCATTTCCGATGGGTATGGTACGTGTGAGTGAACAAGGAGTGACGACGGAATATGATGAAGAAATCAGTCCTTATGATTACACCATTTATACGGTGGTAATGTGTGCGGAATCTATGAAGTTCTATTGGACTTCTTATAAAAACAGCCGTGTGCAGTATGTAGATTTAGGGATATTATCAGGGAAGAGAGAAGTCGTACAGTTTGAGATTGATTTTGAAGAAGATTTTAAGAACAGGATGGAATAAACATTGGGCAGGGACTGTGTTTACAGGCCCTGCCCAATGTTTGTATAAGAATGCAAATATATTTAAGACTGCTCCAGGAAGCGCTTTAAAAATTCTTTGGTACGCTCCTGGGTTGGATGATTGAAAATCTGATCCGGTGTGCCTTGTTCTGCAATCACCCCTTGATTCATAAATACAACTCTTGTAGAGACGTCGCGGGCAAACTGCATTTCATGAGTAACAATGATCATAGTCAGCCCATCTTTGGCTAATTGTTTCATAACCTGTAAAACATCTTCTACCATTTCCGGGTCCAAAGCACTCGTGGGTTCATCAAATAATAAAACTTCCGGCTCCATACATAAAGCTCTTGCTATAGCAACTCGTTGTTTCTGTCCGCCGGACAGCTGTGTGCTTCCCGCTTTTGCAAATTTCTCCATTCCGACTTGTACCAGGTGTTTCATGGCAATTTCGGTCGCCTCTGAACGGCTTCTTTTTAGGACTTTCATTTGTCCGATAACACAGTTTTCCAATACAGTTTTATTATTGAATAAATAAAAATTCTGGAATACCATTCCAACTTTACTGCGGTGAACATTGACATTGATTTCACCTTTTAAAATGTCTTTTCCATGATACTGTACACTGCCGCTGTTTGGGACTTCCAGCAGATTTAAACATCGCAGCAGCGTAGATTTTCCGCTTCCGCTGGACCCGATGATCGTAACAACTTCTCCCTTTGAGACAGAAAAGTCAATATCATGCAATACTTCTAATTTACCAAATGATTTTTTTAAATGTTCTACTTTTATAATTGGATCCATATTAAGACTCTCCTTTCTCAATAATAATTGCTTTTTTTCGGTTCATTCGATTTTCAATATAGTTTAATATCCGTGTTGTAGGGAAGGTCAGACACAGATAGATCAATGCTACTACAAAGTAGGTAGGGACAAACGCATATAAACTTCCTGCGACACTCTTTGCCTGATAGAACAATTCTGTAACAGCAATTACATTCAATACACTACTGTCTTTAATGTTTGTTACAAACTCATTACCAATGGAAGGGAATGAATTTTTAATTGCCTGAGGCAGCACAATGTAAATCATTGTCTGGACGCTGTTCATACCAATACTTCTGGCGGCTTCTGTTTGTCCTTTATCCACAGACTGAATACCGGAACGGACAATTTCAGCCATATAAGCTCCGGTATTAATTGTAATAACAAAGATACCGGCTGCAAAAGGACTCCAGTGTACGATATTTTTCAATCCATAGTAAATAAAAGCACC
>CASERA010000280.1 GCA_949290175.1 uncultured Ruminococcus sp. | reverse complement strand
TGTTTTATTATACTTTTATATTTTCACACTTTAAACAAGTAAAATTTTACAGTATGAAGTTAATTCTTACGGAGGAAATATATATGATTATTGTTTTAAAACCACACACAGCAGACAATGATGTCTCACGTGTAGAGAACCTGATTAAAAAGAATGGACTGGACCCCCACATTGTCCACAGACAGGAAATGATCATCATCGGCTGTATCGGTGATACTACCCGCATAGATTCCAAATTATTCGAAGTAGATCCTTCCGTAGATAAAGTTATGCACGTACAAGAACCTTACAAACTTGCAAACCGTGCCTTCCATCCGGAAGATTCTATCATTGATGTATCCGGTGTCAAATTGGGCGGAACTCATCTGGCATTGATTGCCGGTCCCTGCTCTGTGGAATCCTATGAACAGGTACTTGCAATCGCCAAATCCGTCAAATCTGCCGGTGCAAATCTGCTTCGCGGAGGTGCCTTCAAACCCAGAACCAGCCCATATTCTTTCCAGGGACTTGGTCTGGACGGTCTGGATATTCTCTGCGCAGTCAGAGAAGAAACGGGACTTCCTATTGTAACAGAACTCATGTCTCTGGAGCATCTGGATGTCTTCAACGAAAAAGTTGACTTAATTCAAATCGGAGCAAGAAATATGCAAAATTTTGATTTGCTCAAACAACTTGGACAGCTGGACCGCCCGATTCTCCTGAAACGTGGCTTAAATGCCACTTATGAAGAATGGCTTATGTCTGCAGAATACATCATGGCCGCTGGAAATAAAAATGTCATTCTTTGTGAACGCGGAATTCGTACTTTTGAAACTTACACAAGGAACACCCTGGATTTACAGAGTATTCCTGTTCTCAAGAAAAAAACTCATCTTCCGGTTGTGATTGATCCCAGTCATGCAGGCGGAAAATGGTGGCTGGTTGACCCAATGGCAAAAGCTGCTGTTGCCGCCGGTGCCGATGGTCTGATGATTGAAGTTCACAACAATCCGGAATGTGCACTTTGTGACGGAGCACAGTCCCTGAAACCGGAAAAATATGCTATACTTCTAAAACAGCTGCGACAGATTGCCGAAGTTGTCGGAAAAACAATCTAGTCTGGCTGCTCACTGCACTGCAGAGAGAAATCGATATCATATATATCTGTACGAAAGGGGTATTTTCTTGAAACTAACAGTAACCTTAAAGGAACACAGCTATCCAATTTATATTGAGAATCAGATTCTTGACCGGGCTGGTGAATATATTTCACAGTGCTTTTCCGGGAAAAAAATTATGATTATCTCCGATGATAATGTATTTCCGCTTTATGGTCAGCGCCTGATGAATGCTCTTTCTGACTATGAATGCCATCACCTGGTCCTGCCTCACGGAGAAACCACTAAGGCGTTTCCTACACTTTTAACACTTTACTCCGCCATGCTGGAGAAAAAACTGTCCAGAAGTGACCTTGTCATTGCCCTGGGCGGCGGAGTTATCGGAGACCTTGCAGGATTTGCGGCAGCAAGTTATCTGCGCGGTATAAAATTAGTACAAATCCCCACTTCACTCCTGGCACAGGTAGATTCTTCCGTAGGCGGAAAGGTTGCCGTAGACCTTCCACAAGGCAAAAATCTGGTGGGAGCATTCTATCATCCGCAACTGGTTTTAATCGATCCTTCTGTTCTGGATACACTGCCGCAGCACTTTATTCACGATGGAATGGGAGAAGTAATTAAATACGGATGTATCAAAGATACGTCCCTGTTTGAAACCCTAAAAGAAGCAGCTTCTTTTGAAAATCTAAAAGCTGTTCTCCCCTCCATTTTACACCGCTGTGTAGATATCAAACGTCAGGTTGTTGAAAATGATGAATTTGATACCGGAGAACGAATGCTTCTGAATTTTGGGCACACCCTTGCCCATACAATTGAACAGTATTTTCACTATGAACGCGAAAGTCATGGAGAAGCTGTTGCCATCGGCATGTATCAAATCACAAAAATTGCCGAAGAAAAGGGACTGACAAAACTGGGAACTGCTGAAGAAATTAAAAAAGTTTTGATTTCTTACGGATTACCCTATGAATGCGGACTTCCTGTCTCAGACCTGACAGAAGCAATTTCACTGGATAAGAAAAATCTCAACAATCATTTAAATGTTGTCCTGCTTCAGGAAATCGGAAACAGCTATGTTCACCCGACTACGGTGGACTTCTTCAAAAATGCCGGTATTCTATAAGTATCATACCGCTCTTAATTAAAACAGAAAGGAGACCTTACAGATGACAGTACAAACAAATACTCTGCACTTGGGGGTTTTGGGAAAAAATCTGGGACACAGTCTTTCTCCGGAAATTCACACAGATTTGTTAAACCAGCTTCAGATTCAAGGGACTTATGAAAAATATGAAATGAATGAACTAGAAGTGACTCAGGTTCTGGATTTTATGAAAGAAAGACAAATTACAGGAATGAATGTCACCATCCCTTACAAAGAAGAACTCTATAAAATGGTCGATGTCCCGGACTCACATGCAAAAGAAATCGGCGCTGTCAATACCATTTTGATTCAAAACGGTATTTCCTACGGATACAACACAGATTATATTGGTGCTACAACCATGCTGAAAAAATCCGGTATTGACTTACAGCACCAGAGAATTGTTATTCTTGGAGCCGGTGGTGCCTGCAAAGCATTAGTTTACGGCCTTCATCTGGAAGGTGCCGCAAGCATTACTGTTGCTGCCCGCAGCGAAAAAGCAAAAACACATTTAAAAGAATGTTTTCCGTATATCCGGACATGCTCATTTCAGGATATTCCGGAAGGGGACTTAATTATCAATACAACACCTGTTGGGATGTTTCCGAATATAGATGCATCTCCGGCAGATGCCGAAATATTAAAAAAATTTCGAATTGCAGCAGACATCGTTTACAATCCACTGCTTACTAAATTTTTACAAATAGCCAAAGAAGAAGGGCTGCAAGTTGTAACTGGTCTGAATATGCTCGTAAATCAGGCAATCGCTTCCGAAGAAATCTGGCTGAATAAAAAAATAAATTATGAAATAGGCTATGAGATTCATGAAAAACTTAAAAAAATGTTTAACTGAACCTCTCTGTGCAGACTTTTTGGGGGGAAGACTTCCCCCATTTCCTTTCTAACCCAATCCATAATGCCGAATTGCCTTTGCAATACCATCCTGCTCCACTTCTGATGTAATATATTCCGTATATGGCTCCAATTCTGCCGCATGAACTCCCATTGCTACCGTATGCACGGCATACTCAAACATAGAAATATCATTGGTACTGTCTCCGAATACATACGCCTGTTCCAGCTCCATCCCAAATTTCTTTAAAATAAATTCACATGCTGTGGCTTTTGAATATCCTTTTTGAATCACCTCATACGTATTATTTCCCCGGTCGATTACCTCCATGTCTTCCCGGATAAAATCAAAAAATGCTTTCGTATCACTTTTCTCATCTGCATATGCGAACACTTTATCATAAATAAAATCATCTTTTTCTAAATAAAGCTCTTGTCCCAATCCACTTCTCTGAAAATAACGGCGTGAACTCTCCAGCTTATCAAATCTGGATATTCTGGATGGAAGATAAACATCTTCTGTTCCTTCCGCAATTCCGTCTATTTTACATTCCATCATTTTATCCAGAATTGCACGTCCCCTCTTTCTTTCAATTGATCTTGAAAACAATACTTCATCTCTATATGTCAAATAAGTTCCACACCCACAGAGATAACCGTCAAACTCAAACCGTTTCAACTGTATCGGAATTGAACTCATTGTACGTCCCGTATTAATAAACAACAAATGCCCCTTTGCCTTCGCTGCTTTAAGAGCTTCAATTGCACTATCTGGAATTTTCCCTGTTACTTCACTTAAAATTGTTCCGTCAATATCAAAAAATAATGCTGCTTTTTTCATAACTTCACCTCATTGCTGTTTTTACACATCTGTAATAACCTTATCACTCTTTTCGACAAAAGTCCACTTCTCTTCCCTAATCAAAATTAAAAAAAATCAAAACTCAATACAGGATTTTCCTGCAACTTCACATATTACACAGATACTAAGAATATATTGTTAGAAATATCATCCGGAGATTTTCATGAAATTAAAAGAAAAAGACAAAAAGATTCTACTTACCTGCGCCCGGAAACTGCTGATTCTCTCTGCTGCATTTCTCCTTGGAAGCCTCGCCGGCAGATTCGAAAAATACTATGCCGCTCATGAAACAGCTTCCTCTTTTCTCGAAGCAGCGGAAGGAAACTGGGGACTTAGTTTTCAGGAAGAAGGGCAGCCACCTGTTGCAAATGCCACTGCCGAAGAATTAAAAGAATACAATGCTTATTATGCTCAAGACACAGATGAAAAAGTACTCTACCTTACTTTTGATTGCGGATATGAAAACGGGAATACGCCTGCAATTCTTGCTGCTCTGAAGAAGCATAACGTTCATGCCACATTTTTTGTCGTAGGAAATTTTATCAAAGATAATCCTGAGTTGATTGAACAGATGGTCGCAGAAGGACATACCGTTGGCAATCATACATACAGCCATCCGGACATGTCTAAAATTTCCACAAAAGAAGCGTTTGAAAAGGAGCTTGCCGGTGTTGAAGATTTATATCAGGAAATCACCGGGGAAGAAATGACAAAATATTATCGACCTCCCCAGGGAAAATACAGTACCGCCAATCTGAAAATGGCAAAGGAACTGGGATATCAAACCTTTTTCTGGAGTCTTGCTTATGTGGACTGGTATCAGGATAATCAGCCCACACATGAAGAAGCTTTTGAAAAACTTCTCGGAAGAGTCCATCCCGGCGCTGTCGTACTCCTTCACAATACCTCCAGTACAAATGGAGAAATTCTGGATGAACTTCTCACACGATGGGAAGAGATGGGATATTCTTTCAAAACATTAAATCAGCTGGTAGAAGCCAGCTGATTTTTCAGTTGCCCGCACGTAGAAAGTACGCCTGCGAAATCTTTTTTATTCACTTCCAATTTTCAAAGCTCTTTGTTCTTCATTTTTTGAATATTTTCTCATAACATAGATATAATATGGAATTAATGGAATCAAAGCAGAAATCCATGCTGCCGGGTCTGAAAGACACACACTTGCAAAACTTGCTTTTCCCGCCAAAATCAAAATAATTCCCGCTCTGGCAACAAGCTCAAAAACTCCGCCCAGCATCGGAACCATGCCATATCCCATTCCCTGAAGTGCATTTCTATACACAAAAATACTTCCCAAAAACGGATATGCCCAGAATACTGTCCGGAAATATGTCTCCGCAGCATCCAATACCCCGGTCTCAGAACTGCTGACAAATAATGTTGTCATCTCTCTTCCAAAGAAATAGACAAGCCCCATTGTTATTACACTCCAGATTAATACCATAATCTGAGTATACTTCACTCCCTGGTATACCCGATCCATTCTGCCCGCACCCCGGTTCTGACCTACATAAGTTGCAATTGTTGCACCAAATGCAGTAAACACCGTTGCAATAATATTCTGCAATTTTCCACCTGCGGAAAATCCCGCCATATAAACGGCACCGTAAATATTCACTGCTCCCTGGACAATAATTGTTCCAATTGCTGTAATGGAAAACTGAAGTCCCATCGGAATTCCAAGTGAAAGCAGCCTTCCCATACTCTGAAGAGAAATGCGGAAATTTTCCTTTTTCAAATGCAGAATCGAAAATTTTTTTATAGTATAAACCAAACACAACGCCGCTGAAACTCCCTGCGCAATCACTGTTGCATATGCACAGCCCTCCACGCCCATATGGAAGTTTACAATAAATATAATGTCCAGAGCCACATTCAGAATTGCAGAAATAATCAGAAAATACAGCGGAGATTTAGAATCTCCCAAGGCCCTCAGAACGGATGCCAATGCATTATACGCTGTCGTAACTACCAGACCTCCATAGATTACTGCCATATAGCCTTTAGTATCTTCCATCAGATTTTCAGGAGAATTCATCAATCGAAGTATCGGTTCATTCGCAAATTCAAATCCTATCGTCATCACAATAGCAAATGCCGCCGTCAGATACATAGACATTGCAACATAGTGACGCATCCGCTGATAGTCCTTTGCACCAAACCACTGAGATACCAAAATAGCAAATCCACTAGTCAGTCCCTGCAGCCATCCTGTCACAAAAAACATCAAAGAACCGGTGCTTCCAATCGCAGCCAATGCATCCACACCAATAAACTGCCCTGCTACAATGGAATCTGCAATATTATAAAACTGCTGAAAAATATTTCCCAGACACATTGGAATCATAAACTGAATTATCAGTTTCACAGGATTTCCCTGTGTCATGTCATTGGTCATTCCTTTCCCCATAACCTTTTCCCCTCTCTTCTCTTTTACATGCTGAAAGAGAGTATACCACACATCATTTATGCCGTATACTCTCTTTTTTATTCTTTAGGATTATTCCTTTTAATATCCCTATACCGTATTGCCCCACTCTAGTCTAAGCAATCCACCGCAGCTCTTTCAATCGGAAATCCTTCCTTATAACGCTTGATAAAAACATTGAACCCTTCCACATCCTCTGCATCTGGTACAACAGTAGAGCCATTCTCTCCTGAAAATACTTCTTTCGCAAGGAATTCATCCAAAGACTCTCCATTTTTCTTCTCCATATACGATGCCAGAAGAGCAATTCCCCATGCACCACCTTCTCCTGCTGTTTCCATAACGGTTACAGGTGTATTCATCGCTGCTGCCATTATCTGCTGTCCTACACCTTTTGTCTTGAATAATCCGCCGTGTCCCATGATTTGTTCTGCCTGAACACCTTCCTCTTTCAGAAGAATATCCATTCCAACCTTCAGAGCACCCAGGGATGTGCAAAGATGAGTTCTCATAAAGTTCGCTAAGTTAAATCTACTATCTGGAGTCCGCACAAACAGTGGTCTGCCTTCTTCAAATCCGGTAATATGTTCGCCGGAGAAATAACAGTAGGATAAAAGTCCTCCGCAGTCCTTATCACCTTCCAGTGCTTTACGGTACAAGTTTCCGTACAATTCGTTCATATCCACTTCCATTCCCATGGACTCCATGAACTCTGCGAAGATTTTCACCCATGCATTTAAATCCGATGTACAGTTATTGCAGTGAACCATTGCAACAGGATCTCCGGACGGCGTTGTCACGATATCAATTTCCCTGTGAACTTTCTTCAGTTCCTTATCCAAAACCAACATTGCAAATACAGAAGTTCCTGCTGAAACATTTCCGGTGCGTACCGCTACGCTATTCGTAGCAGTCATTCCTGTTCCTGCATCTCCCTCTGGAGGACACATCAAAGTTCCTGCCTCCAACATCCCACTTGGATCAAGAAGTCTTGCGCCTTCTTCTGTGAGTTTTCCTGCCACTTCACCTGCAGTCATTACCTGTGGAAGCAGTTCTTCAACCTTCCATGGGAAGCCTTTATCCGCGATCAGCTCATTGAACTGTTGAATCATTTTCTGATTGTAATCTCTCGTTTTAAAATCAATCGGGAACATTCCCACCGCATCACCGATTCCAAGTACTTTCTTTCCTGTCAGTTTCCAATGAAGATATCCGCTCAGAGTTGTAAAAAATCTTACATCCTTCACATGTTCTTCCTCATTTAAAATTGCCTGATACAGATGCGCAATACTCCATCTCTGTGGAATATTATACTGAAAAAGCTCTGTCAGCCGGTCTGCTGCTTCTCCCGTAATTGTATTACGCCAGGTACGGAACGGCACAAGTAATTCTCCCTGCTCATCAAATGCCATATATCCATGCATCATTGCACTGAGTCCAATAGCTGCAATCTTCTTCAGCTTTGCTCCATATTGTTCTTTTACATCTTCTGCCAATTTCTGATAACTGCCCTGAAGACCTTTCCATATATCTTCTAAGTCATATGTCCAGATTCCATCCAGATACTTATTCTCCCAGTCATAGCTGCCTGATGCTATCGGAGTATGGTCTTCTCCAATCAGCACTGCCTTGATTCTTGTAGAGCCAAGCTCAATTCCAAGAACCGCTTTTCCATCCATTATCGTCTGTTTTACCTGCTCCTTATTCACGCTTGTTTCCTCCTGTATGAACTACCAATTCCGGTGATTAACCCCCGTTATTTCATTATAGGCACTCCTGAGGTAAAAAGTCAAATAAAGTCTGTAAATAAAGACGAATATTTTTCTCTTATTTTAAAATCACTTATTTAATTTGAACAAACTGAACATGCTGTTCCAAGAATTTCTTCTAAAGCATTCTTACTGCTCGTATGACATCTTACAACATCCGCATTACATCTTCCTGCTTCTTCCACTGCACACCGTACCATTTTATGAGAAACGGTATTTGTAAAAAGTACAATTAAATCCGGCGTCCCGATTTTTTTTGCCAGGTTTCCTGACATCTGGGTAAAAACCTTTGCCTTACATTTATATTTTTGACAAATCTGTTTATACTGGCAGACCATCCGGTCATGTCCTCCAATAATTACTACGCTCATGTTGCCCTCCTGAAAAAGCTGCAAAAATTATTTTGTTTCATCATTTTAGTTACCATTATCTAACTTATATTTTACACAACTAACAAAAAGAAATCAATAAATTTATTGCATGCTTTTTCTCAATAACTCAGGACATTTCTCTTACTCGGAACGGACATGTTATACCAGGAGATTCTTCATGCTCATCAAACTAATCGTCAGCGTAGAAGTATTATGAAGTAAAGCTGAAGTCGTAGGCTGAATGATTCCTCCAACACCAAGAAATATCAGTGCAGTATTGATTCCCACGATGCTCCTGTAATTTTTCCGGATACGCTGCATCAGGCTGTCGCTCAATAGTTTCAGAGTTACAATCTCATACAAATTATCTGCAGAAATCGTGATATCGGCAATCTCTCTCGCAATTTCCGCACCGTCACTGATGGCAATTCCTACATTTGCAGCAGAAAGTGCGGGGGAATCATTAATTCCATCCCCTATCATAATTACTATATTTCCAGATTCTTTTTCTCTTTCTACAAAGCGTGCCTTATCTTCCGGCAGAACCTCAGAATAATATTCATCAACTCCCACTTTCTCTGCAATAGATGCTGCTGTTTTTTCACTATCTCCAGTCATCATAACAATTTTCCGGATTCCTGATTTTTTCAGAGAATTTATAACTGGCGCAGCTTCTTCTCTTAATGGATCTTCAATACAGATAACTGCCGCAAGTTCCTGTTCAATCGCCAGATAAAGATGCGAACATTCCTCCGGAAGATGTTCAAATTTATCCTGATTTCCTTCCCTTACTCTGCATTTTTCATCCTCAAATACAAAATGATGACTTCCTACAATGACACGTTTTCCCTCAATTGTAGAAGAAATCCCATGAGCCACAATATAATCGACTTTAGAATGCATCTCCTCATGTTCCAGCCCCTGCTGTTTTGCAGCATCTACTACGGCTTTTGCCATAGAATGAGGGAAATGTTCCTCCAGGCATGCTGCAATTCTCAACAGCTCCTGTTCATTCATCTCACAGAATGACACAACTTCTTTTACCGTAGGACGGGCTTCTGTCAACGTTCCTGTCTTATCAAATACAATGGTAGCGGCCTCTGCCACTGCTTCCATATATTTGCCGCCTTTTACAGTAATATTGTGCATTCCTGCCTCCCGGATTGCAGACAATACAGAAATTGGCATTGCCAGTTTCAAAGCACAGGAAAAATCTACCATCAATACAGCAAGTGCTTTTGACACATTTCTTGTTAAAATCCATGTAAGAATCGTTCCCGCAAGTGTATATGGAACCAGTTTATCTGCCAAATGTTCTGCTTTGCCTTCAAGTCCGGATTTCAATTTTTCAGAATCCTCAATCATCTTCACAATTTTCTCAAAACGAGTCGAACCTGAAACCGCTTTTACACGAATTGTCAGTTCTCCCTCTTCTACCACGGTTCCGGCATATACATATCCATCCATATCCTTTTTCACCGGCGCAGATTCTCCTGTCATAGATGCCTGATTTACCAAGGCCTCCCCGGAAGTCACAATACCGTCAAATGGAATTACATTTCCCATGTGCACTATAACCTCATCTCCCGGCTGTATCTTAGAGGCAGAAACCAGTACTTCCTGACCGTCTTTCACCAGCCATACCTTGCTGATATTCAAAGACATGCTCCTTGCAAGATCCCCGACAGATTTTTTATGCGTCCATTCTTCCAAAAGTTCTCCTACTCCCAGAAGGAACATTACAGAACCTGCTGTCTTCATATCTCCCCGTATAACAGATACTCCGATTGCAGTAGCATCCAGAGCTGCAACTTCTAGTTTTCCTGCTGCCAGACTTCTAACACCCTGATAAATATATTTCACCGCCTTGATTCCTGTCCAGACTGCCCGCACAGGTGCCGGAATCATAAGATTGCTTCCGGCACGCAGTAATACCTTCATAATTAATTTCTCCTGGTACTTTGCATTCATACTTCGTCCGGAATTCTCCACAAGCCCCTCCGGCACCTCTACATCTTCATAACGAAAACGTTTCAGTGCATGAATGAGCGCGCATCGCTCTCCTGTATAGCAGATTGCAGCATCTCCCGTTCTTTCATAAACTTTTGCATCTGTAACATTCTGTGTATTTAAAAGATAATATAACAGGATATCCGCATCCTCGCAGCTCATCCGCTTCTGAACAACATGAATTCTTATGCGCCCCGGTATCTCATGCTTTACTATAAATTTCAATGTTATCCCTCCTGATGAAAAAACGGAGCCGCTTTATACACAGCCCCGCTACATTTCTTTTCTATTTTATGCTTCTTCTGTATGAACTGTTTCTTCCACTTCATTGAAATCTTCAGATTCTTCTACATTAGCCGCTTCTTTTGCCGCTCTTTCTTCATTAATCATTTTTGCTTCCGCAAGAATATCTTCCGCATTCTCCTGTACGGTTGTTACTGTTTTCATTATGCAGTCTTTTGCACGAAGTGCTGCTGCTGTGCAGTTTGTATATACTTTCTTCGCATCCGAACTAGAGAGAAGCTTTACACCTGCTGTTCCAAATAAAACTCCACCTGCAAAAATTCCAAGCTTTTTCATTTTAAAAATGTCCAACATCATTTGTCCTCCTGTAATTCTTTTTTTAATCTGTTCGTACCTTACTTATGTTTGTATCCGGTATAAAATACCATGGCCATGCAAAAAACTGCCATCCATGCCCAAAATCTGTGTTGCTTCATCTGTACATCCCTTCTTTCGTCTGATGTAATCCTATTTAAAATATATATGAATATTTTAGCAACCACATTTTCAGTTAGTCAATTGCAATTATTTTAATCGATAGTTTTTATCAATCTTTTTTAAAAAGGTATTCCAAAACACTTGGTTTCGGAATACCTTATCTTCATTTATTTAATGCTCTGTCTCCTTGATGTCTATGGGCTTTGTGTAGTTTACCGCGGTTCCACATCCACTGCAGTTTCCGCTGCAGCCGGCACACCCGCTGCATGTACCCCCGTTTTTTCTATCCTTTATTAATTTCCTGATAATCAGGCATACCACCGCAATCAGTAAAATTAAAATGATCCATGTCGCTGCATTCATAAAACCACACCTTTCTTCCTATTTATGTTCGTTCCTCTTTTTTCTGATATACTGTATCAGACTTGAGATACCGACGCCAATTAAATAGATTACTATGATAAACAGTACCATATACCCCATGGATTTTATAGATTCTGCTCCACCCATATTCTCTTCCTTTCTTCTTATGCTTCAGCCACAGAACGCTTTACGCTCAGATTTTTTCCTTTATAAGGATCTCTGCGGAATAACAGATACAGGAAAATTACAAGGAAAATTAACGCAATTACTGTTGTTACTCCAAACGTCAGCGCACCTGTTACTACACCGCTGATTTGATATACCATAAATGTTACGACATAAGCGAATATATTCTGGAACACGATTGCAAACCAGAACCATTTCTTGTCATTCAGCTCTTTCGCCATTGTTGAAATTGCTGCCAGACAAGGAGAATCCAACAGGTTGAATAAAAGGAAACTAAATCCTGCCGCTGCTGATGGGAACCAGGTTGCAACACCTGTTGCTACTGCTGACGGATCTTCTGTATCTCCGGCTACATTTGCCAGTACACCCATTGTACTTACAATCGCTTCTTTCGCTGAGAATCCTGACAGAGAAGCTGCCACTGCCTGCCATTCTCCGAATCCAAGTGGTGCAAAGATAATTGCGATTGCACCGCCGACTGCTGCCAGAAGACTGTCCCCTGAATCTTCTACCAGCCCGAAATGTCCACCTTCAAATCCATATCCACTTAAGAACCACATTACAATACAAGCAAGGAACAAAATTGTTCCGGCTTTAATCAGGAATCCTTTCAGTCTCTCCCATGTATGAAGAAGAACTGTCTTTGCCTGCGGAATATGATATGCCGGAAGCTCCATAACAAATGGTGCTGAATCTCCGTGGAATGGTTTTGTCTTTTTCAGAATAATTGCAGAAACCAGTACTGCTACAATTCCAATTACATACATAATAAATGTCAATGCTCCTGCCGGGAATCCAATTGCATGGGAGCCGATTACTCCGCCCATCAATGCAATAACCGGCAATTTTGCTCCACACGGAACAAAAGTTGCAGTCATAATTGTCAGACGTCTGTCATTGTCATTTTCAATTGTCTTAGAAGCCATAATACCCGGGATTCCACATCCGGATGAAATCAGAAGTGGAATGAAACTTTTTCCGGAAAGTCCGAATTTACGGAAAATACGGTCCATAACAAAAGCAACTCTCACCATATATCCGCAGTCTTCCAGAATGGAAAGCAGTACGAATAGAATTGCCATCTGCGGTGCAAATCCAAGCACTGCTCCAAGTCCGCCGAGAATACCGTTTACAATCAAATCAATCAGAATTCCATTGGCATTGACTGCTTCCAAACCGCCTTGTACCCATTCCTGGATTGCTACAACAAATACATCATTAGTCCAGTCTGTCACCCATGTACCTATTGTAGAGACTGCAATTGTGTAAACAACATACATAATAACCAGGAAAATCGGAATACCCAGAATACGGTTTGTCACAATCTGGTCAATTTTATCTGAAGTTGAAAGTTTTTCTTTTGGCTTTGTTACATATTTTGCAATCATTCCAGTTATGTATTCATAACGCTCATTTGTAATGATAGACTCTGTATCATCATCAAATTCTGTTTCCAGAGCTTCTGCAATCTCTTCTGCTTTATTTGCGGATGTCACATCCATCTGAATCTGCTCCAGAACTTTAGAATCACGCTCTAAAATTTTAATTGCATACCATCTTTTCTGCTCTTCTGCAATATCAGCCGGAAGTATCTCTTCTATCTTTGCAATGGCTTCTTCCACTTTTTTAGAAAAACATGCTTTCGGCATCACTGCTTTAGATTTTCCTGCTGCCACCGCTTCATCCACAACTTCATTGATACCCATTCCTTTCAAAGCGGATGTCTTGACAATTTTACATCCCAGTGCTTTTTCCAGACCTTTTACATCAATTTTAATCTTATTTTTTTTCAGCAAATCTGCCATGTTTAATGCCATAACAACAGGAATTCCAAGTTCCAGAATCTGTGTTGTCAGATAGAGGTTTCTTTCAATATTTGTTGCATCAACCAGATCAATGACTGCCTCTGGGTGATCTTTCAACAAATAATCACGGCTTACCACTTCTTCCAATGTATATGGAGAAAGCGAATAAATTCCCGGAAGGTCTGTAACAATGACATCCTTCTTTCCTTTACATCTTCCTTCTTTTTTTTCTACTGTTACCCCCGGCCA
>CASERA010000279.1 GCA_949290175.1 uncultured Ruminococcus sp. | reverse complement strand
TTCTCCTTGTGATATATTCTCTTTTTTTGCAAAATCTTTAGGCCATAACCGTATAGGCATAACTTTCTCCCATCTAGTAGTTCAATCATTGAAACCAAATCCTTTATTATTCTAATCATTTGCATTTAGAATTTGGCACAATTCAAATTCATGTATTTTCCGCTTTTTACACGTTTATCCTTTGGCTTCTCGGCATCAGCCGGAACCGCCCAATAACTACCCATCTTTGTCTCTCCCGGAATTCTTCCTTCCACGCATAATCTTTGTATACGTCTTCCCGAAATCCCCCATGTTTCTGCTGTTTGCCTAACTGATAAATATTCCATGAATAGATTAACCTCTTTTTGTTCTTTGTAACGATAGACGTGAATACTAATTAACCCTTATATTATATTCCGAATCCCGAACAAAATCAATTAAGAAGCATCATCAAGGTTAATTACCGAAATAATTTTTTACTTTTCTCTTTCATTGTTCCAGCTCTGCTTTGTAAAAGAGCGCTGTAATCCACTAGATAAAACTCCTTATGTATGTAATGGATAAAAAAGATCAACCAATACACAATTGCTAACAAATGTATCCATAATGCACATTTCGCAAATCAGAAATATTCGAAAAACTTAAGTATTCCCTTTCTGACATTAGCAAACTCCATCAAAAGGATAAGGTGATTTCTCATTTGCTCGAACAGGGAGGGGCAGTCTTCATATCAAATTCTGACGAATCATCTAGAACTGTACATGTCAGTCGTAAACATGATACCTATTCGAATCAGGGACCTTTGTAACCAGAAATCATGATTTAAAAAGAATCCCCTCTTTTAAGCCATGGAATAGCTATAAAACGCACATTACGGATAAATTTGTATTAAGACATACGCAAACCTCATCACCTTTCTCATGAACCGATTTACAGAAGATACAGTCCGGTTGATTTTTGACCATCTTGAAAAACATCTTGGGAACCTACACCTTCCTTACCCTGTTTGAATATCTGCTGAAAGACAGAGACTCAAAATTTTAAGGCAGCACCTAAAACTGTTGAATGAATGTTACCCAAAACCTTGTTATAGTCTCTTATTTATTACAAATGTATATCAATTCTGACGCAGTTTCACAGTGTTTTTTCAGCGTATAGCCTTGAAATTTCCTCATCTATATCATGGGTAAGCTTTGCTAGAGGTGCAGCACCGAGCGCATCTTCATCATATCGCTTCATATAGAGCAATTGGCGTGCTTCTTCCCTACTTTTGAACAAGTCCGGGAAGCTGTCGATTAATGAATCCAGATAGGCATCATTAAAGACATACCGCTGTTCGAAAATGGCACATACATAGGCATTATGGCTCTCACGGTACAACACATCCAGTCCGAATTTATCAATAGATGTTTGAACACGCCTTTCATAATCCAGATTGCTTGCAGGACCGGCATTGGGGTCTCTCTCTATTTTCACCTCAAATTCTTCTGGATGGACTACCTGTCCCATCAAATATCCAGTCCACGAGATGGGAGTTGTGTGGAAATGATACTGTTTCCCAAACTCTTCTTGATAAGGATAGAGTACATATTGTTCGTCATCCCCTTTTCTTAAATTACAGTTTCCACATGCAGGAATCAAATTGGGGAGGGTCAATGCGAACCATGGATATTTTGACTTAGATCGGTAATGGTCGACTTGATTTTGTCGGTGATATACCCCTTTTCGGATCCTGGTTGTTGTAGTAAAACTTCGATTGCAATAGGGACATACCTCAACTCCCAACATTTGCACCAATTTTGGAAACAACTTTTTACTGCTAAAGCTATCATATTTAAAAACTTGGAATAAAAGCATTTTCAAGAGTTCCGGCTTTGCGGTAAAATTCAGTTTCTTATCCTGAATAGTTTTTACGTCGGTCTGGGTGGTAAGCAGTTCTATCAAGTTTTCTCGCTTGACAGCATTATTTTGATAAAGGTATTGGTGCAGTTGTGGGCTTACTAACTGGATCAGCTCTTCCGGCGTATTTGGCGTTGGAACCGCTGCCCGGGAAAGTATAACTTTTGATGTTTGGGTAAGTTCAAATTTTTTGAAAGGATGGGTTGGATACACTTTCTGCTTTGTCCGGTCTCCATCCAAGTAGTAGTAAGCTCCTTGGCTGTCTTTGGGCAAGTAATCTCCGGGCTCAAAAGGAAGGGTTTTATATAGCAAAAAATCATATAAAGCCCATATATCTTCTGCCCTATCCCCCTGCCACGGCGGTGGAATGCGGATCATTGTGACACCTCCTCTCCATTTTCCAACTTGTACAACTGATGCTGCAAACGGGCAATATCTTCTCTCAATTTCTGTTTTTTCTGTTCCTTACGTTCAGGGTTTCGTCTCCGATTGATAATTGCAAGAACGACGGCAATTTCCTCCTCCAGTTTGTTGCGTATAATGCCTTGAGGAAGATATCTTACAGTTTTTCGTCTGTGAGCTTCCAGTCTCTCTTCCCATTCATCTAATTGCTCTGTATTGTATGCATTGGTCGGCATGTGGTGCTCTAGATTTCTGATTGCCTGGATGTCCTCAAGCACGCTTTTGATTTTTTTCTGGGCCAGTGCTCCGATGGTACCATTTTGTAGATAAAATCCATCTTTGAGCAGAATGTAGAGATTCTGTCCGAAAGGCTGCAAGGCGCTGTTAGATTCCGCCGTAACAAAGCCGTCTTTATTCTTTTTCAAGTAGAGCACGGAAGCAGCCGGAAAATCACCCAGCATCAGAGGAGAGTGGGTGGTTAGAATAATCTGAATATTCCAGCATCCGCTATCCGCTCCTTCATAATAGGGATTCTGATAGAGACACAACAGGAATTCCGTCAGCGTAGCAATAAACATTCGTTGCCATTCCGGGTGAAGGGACAGGTCAGCTTCATCCAGAAAAAGAAAAATAGAGTCACAACGCAATTCCTCATCATCCTCAAAACAATTTACGATAAATTCTTTTCGCTGAGCCAGCATTACCTTTTGTGCAGATTCTTCTGTGATAAAATCTGTACTTTCTTCATCATAGATATTTCCTTGCAGAAGATATCGCAATTTTGTAAACAGATGGAGTAAGATGCTTTCACCACTGCTGAGCCCCCAATGATAGATAACAAAATAGTCGTGCATACTGACCGCACGATTTATATCCACAAAGCGTATCATCAATTCCTGCAAAATTGGGTCTAGATGTTCACCCAGTATGATATGGCATCTTCCTTTATCTAATTTCCAATACCTTTGAATATGCTCTGCATTGTTCCAGAGAAATTGAATATACTTCTTGCAAGTTTGATAATAGTCTTGTAGCTGTGAATTATTGTCTGAAACAAGATTTGGAGCAAAGGCAGAATTCATTGTTTTAATATAACTCCATGAATTTGTAAATTCTTCAGGAAGTATTACTTGCTCCATGTCACTATATTGCAACAAACCATTGACCTCTAATAGAAAATTTACCATACAGTTTAAACTAAGTTCCGTAAGAATGAAATATCTATTTTGAGACAGATAAGAAAAATTATTGTATTGTTGACACCAATTTGAATAGTCGTCGGCCTGACTCCGTCCCCCAATAGCATCATTCACCTTTTTTAGACGTTCGAGTGAAGAATAAATTTCGAGATTCAATTCTCGCGGAAAAGGCACTGGATATCCTTGATTCCTCATATGTAACAGGATGTTTCTCTGATTTCGATCAAATAAATAGCGCGCTTCCTGGTAGCTTTCAAAAGTAAAATAGGTGAATAATTGACTTTCCAGTGCCCTATTATCGGAAGTAACATTGCTCGCTTCTTGTGCTCTAATCATACTTGCGCACAGCGAACAATCGTATAAAGGATCTGTGTATAAATTATTATTACGCATCCCATAATATTGCTCCATATCTTCTAAAGAAATTGTGTTTGAGAAATAAAGTAGTTTTGTCTTTCTGATCGAAGTCAACGGAACACAATCCTCCGAATACGCAACTTTTTCGCATATAAAAGCAGTATCTATCTCCACCCTATCCCAAGTATAGACAAGATGCAAATGCTTTTCCGTATCCTGCAGCAGGCAAGCAAAATCAAAAGGCAGTTCTTGCGTATCTTTCTCATACAGTGCCGTTAATAATCTGATTATGGCATGCATCAGTGTGGTTTTGCCTGTACCATTTTCACCTACTATAGCTGATATATTATAAATCCGCTCGTCACCCCAGAATCCCTGTTCAATTTTATCACTTTCTTCCCGTTTAGTACGCTTCAGACAGTAATAAGGTGTCACGTTCAAATCGAACTCCATGGTATAGCTATTTTCAGTGTCAAAGTTCAATTCGCACTGCTTATGTCCCCGATATCCTTCTGGATTTTTCCCGTTTTGTGTAAAATCCAAGTAAATATATAATAATCTCATGTTCCCCACTTCCTCCCGTATTTTTACTGTCTACATTATTTAATAGTTTGCCAAATATTCTTATATCCGTAGTATAAAATGCGTCATAATTCTCCATCTGCGGCACCAGCAGACTGTATCTCTATATCATTGGTCTGCAAGAGGGAAGAGTACATCTTTTAAGAATCGCCAAAGGGCAGCTTATCATAAAAAAACCGAACCCCTAAATATGCACGTTGCCGAAAAGGAACCGACCGAGCCATATTAACGCTTCTCTCTTAAATCATCGTCAGATAACTGTCCAGTTTCTCATTCTCATCCACATTAGACCGGGAATGAGTCAGATCAGGCTCTTTGATTTCCAAATAGGAGCCATAATAGAGCATCATATCTCTACGCCCCTTTCTTTCATCACATCAAGGATATCTTCCACGATATATTCCCGGCTCTGGGTGTGCAGGACTTCATATT
>CASERA010000278.1 GCA_949290175.1 uncultured Ruminococcus sp. | reverse complement strand
GTTTGTGATTCCGTTATTGTCCGGTCACGTAGGAGGTGCCGTAGAGCTGGCAGAGTTAACGGCATTAAGTATAGGAGCAGTGCCTGTGATTACGACAGCAACTGATGTACAGCAAAAATTTGCAGTAGATGTGTTTGCCACAAGGAATCATTTGGTGATTACGGACAGGGTAATGGCAAAAAAAATTTCTGCAGGGATTTTGGAAGGAAAAAAAGTGGGAATTGTTTCGGATTTCCCGGTTATAGGAGAGGTGCCTGATGGACTGGTTTGGTGCCGGAATATAGAAGATTTGAAGCAATATACATTGGGAATTGTAATCTGTCAGAGAATGCCGGGGGAAATAGAGCGATTGGAAGGTATCCTGTATTTACTGCCTCAGAATGTGTATCTGGGTGTTGGAAGCCGGAGAGGAATTGAAAAAGAACTTTTTTTGAAAGAAATGGAAACAGTACTAAAAAGAAATAACATGGTGCAAAAGCAAGTATGTGCAGTTGGAAGTATAGATTTGAAAAAAGATGAAGAGGGAATTCTGGAATTTGCGGCACTGTTAAAAGTACCGTTTTATACATACCCGGCAGAAGAATTGAAAGAGATACGGAAAGTAAGTTCTCGTTCAGCTTTTGTGGAGCAAGCAGCAGGAGTAGACAATGTTTGTGAACGTGCGGCGTACAGAATGTGTCCTAAGGGAAGTCTTGTACAGGAAAAAATCTGTATGGAACGCTGTACAGCGGCAATTGTCTGCGGGAAGATAGAGATAGATTTCTCGTAGAGTTACAGGAAAGGAAGAAATATGGAAAGAATACTGATATTTTCAGGAACAACAGAAGGACGGCAGCTGGCGGAATTTTTGCAGGATTATTCAGTGGAAGTGCTGGTCAGTGTAGCAACAGAATATGGGAAAGAATGTACAGGCATTTATAAGAACACTAAAGTATTGTCGGGCAGAATGGGCAGAGAGCAAATGGAGCAGATATTGAAAGAGAGGGGAATATCGCTGGTAATAGATGCAACCCATCCGTTTGCACAGATTGTAACAGAAAATATTAGAAGTGCCTGTGAGGCGGTACAGGTTCCATATATCCGATGTTTGAGGGAACCGGATGAGACTTGTTTGGATGAAATGGGAATCGTTTGGGTTGGAAGCGTCCGGGAAGCGGTGGAATATCTGAAACAGACACAAGGGAATATTTTTATTTCTACAGGAAGCAAGGAACTGAAGGAATATACGGAAATTCCGAATTATAAGGAACGGTGTTATACTCGTGTTCTGTCTACACTTCCAGCAGTGGAGGAGAGTGTACGTCTTGGATTTGAAGGGGCGCATTTAATTGCTATGCAGGGACCTTTTTCAGTTGAAATGAATCTCGCTGTACTTCGTCAAATCCAGGCGGCATATTTTGTAACAAAAGAATCCGGCAAATCAGGCGGGTTTGCCAAGAAGGCAGAGGCGGCGAGACAAACGGGAGCTGTTCTGGTTGTCATCGGAAGACCCAAAGAAGATGGGATGGAAGTACAGGAGGTTTTAGAATATTTAAGAAATAATTTTCATAAGAATTGCAAGGTTCCTGGAAATGTGATAGAATAATCCTATTGAGAAAATTAAGGATGTGATGAGAGCATGAGAAAGGGACTTCTTCATATATATTGTGGGGATGGCAAAGGAAAAACAACCGCAGCTACGGGGCTTGCCGTGAGAGCGGCAGGAAGTGGAATGAAAGTATTATTTGCCAGATTCTTGAAAAATGAGAATTCTGCAGAATTAAAAGTACTGGATCAGATACCTGAGATAGAGGTGATACATCTGGAAAAATCATTCGGTTTCTACAATACACTGAATGAGGAACAGAAAGCAGAAATGACACAGATGTATCGTCAGTTGTGGGAAACTGCTGTGCAGAGAATTCTTACTGGAGATTATTCTATGCTTGTCATGGATGAGTTTATGGCAGCCGATACATATGGAATGATTCCTCATGAAGAAGCACTGAAGTTTTTTGCTGAAAGACCTGAGCATCTTGAAGTGGTGCTGACAGGAAGAAACCCGGCACCGGAACTTTTGGAACTTGCAGATTATGTGTCAGAAATCCGAAAGGTAAAACATCCTTATGACAGCGGGATTACTGCCCGCAGAGGAATTGAATATTAATACATTCAATATGTATCGATGCATAGCATCTTTACATAGAATCCAGATTTATAAGAATTTTAAAAGAAGGCCGTCTTTTGAGGCGGCAGGGGAACCAGGTGAGAATCCCGGACAATACCCGTTGCTGTATTGGAGTAGCGTTATTTCATAAGGTCACTGTGGGCTTGCCCATGGGAAGGCAAAATATCGTGTTTGATGCCTAAGTCAGAACACCCGCTTTTAAAAAAATCTGGATGGTTACGGGAATATGACCGGGTGTATGCCGAAAAAGTTCTTTTCATTTTGGCAGCCTGGAGTATTTCAGAATATGTCAAAAGAAAAGGAGAAAAACATGAGTAAAAAACAGAAAATCTTATTTAAGGCCGCCATCGCTTTTGCGTTGGTGTTTGCTGTCGCACCGATTTCCAACGCGATGCACATTATGGAAGGTTATCTTCCGGCATCGTTCTGCGTTGCGTGGGGAGTTATCTGCCTGCCGTTCGTAGTTGCAGGACTTTTTTCCGTTCAGAAAACGTTAAAACAGAATCGAAGAGCACTGACGCTTCTTGCTATGTCAGGAGCCTTTGTGTTTGTGATATCTTCATTGAAGATTCCGTCTGTGACCGGGAGCTGTTCTCATATGACCGGAACCGGCCTGGGAGCAATTTTATTCGGACCTGCAGCAGTCAGCGTTTTAGGATTGATTGTGTTAATTTTTCAGGCAGTGCTGCTGGCACACGGGGGGCTGACCACTTTAGGAGCAAATACGTTTTCTATGGCAATTGCAGGACCTCTGCTTTCCTATGGAGTTTATAAGTTTTGTCAAAAAATGAATGTAAATCGGAAAGTATCGGTATTTCTGGCTGCATGCCTGGGAGATTTATTTACATACTGTATAACCAGCCTTCAGCTTGCAGTCGCATATCCGTCAGAGTCAGGCGGAATAGCAGCATCTGCTGTAAAGTTTCTGGGAGTATTTGCACCAACCCAATTGCCATTGGCTGTGATTGAAGGAATTTTGACAGTGGCGATTGTGATTGCACTGGAGTCTTATGCAAAACCCGAACTGAAAGCAGTTGGATTCTTAAAGGAGGCAAAGTAAGATGAGTAAAGAAAATAAGAAAATTGTAATTATTCTGTTGATTGCTGCTGTGCTGATTGCAGTAATTCCGTTTCTGACTTTGAAACATGCTGAATTTGGAGGGTCTGACGATGCAGGAAGCGTCATGGTAGAAGAAATTCACGGTGAATATACTCCATGGTTTACGCCAGTACTGGAAGATTTTCTTGGAAAAGAAATTCCGGGTGAGGTAGAGTCTCTTCTGTTTTGTGTACAGACCGGAATCGGCGTGGGTATTATTGCTTTTTGTATGGGACGTCTGGTAGAACGGAAAAAGTGGCAGAATGATAATAATTGATAAGCTTTGTTATACTTCAAAACTCAGACATGTCAATGCAGAAGAAAAATTTATGTTTTCACTGATTACACTTTTGATTTGTGTAATTAGCCGCTCACTGCCGGCAGCGGGTCTTGTTCTGCTGGTCAATGGGGTACTGAATGTGAAAAAAGGGGGAATCCCCTTTTTTCGCTATCTGCGGCTTTTGATGATTCCACTGATGTTTCTGCTTCTGAGCACATTGGCAGTGATAGTGAATGTATCCGGTACACCCATGAATGCCTATGCAGTTCCTGTGGGAAGTGTTTACATTACGGGAAGCTGGGAGTCTATATACATGGGAATCCGGCTGATTCTGACTGCACTGGCAGCAGTCTCATGCTTGTATTTTCTTTCATTAAACACTCCGATGACAGAAATTTTGGAGGTTCTGAAAAAAATGCATTGTCCGTCGATTTTCATTGAACTGATGATGTTGACATATCGTTTTATTTTTATTCTTATGGAAGTGGCATCTTCGATTATGACTGCACAGAAAGCAAGATTGGGAAACAGAGATTTTAAAACCGCTGTTCGTTCTTTTGGAGAAATGGCATCCGTTTTGTTAGTTCGCGCGTTGAAACGGGCAAATGCGTTGTATGATGCAATGGTATCCAGATGCTATGATGGGAAAATCTGTGTTTTAAAAGAAGGAACGCCGCCAAAACTTCGGGAAATTTTATGGATTCTGTTATATGAATGTATCTTAATTTTAGTTGCATCAGGGAGGTACTGGCTATGAATGAAGAAATTATACTGGAAGCAAAGCAGGTATATTTTTCTTATGACGATGATGAAAATTATTCGTTAAACGGGCTGGATTTAAAATTAAAAAAAGGAAGTAAGGTTGCATTCATGGGAGCAAATGGCTCGGGAAAATCCACATTTTTTCTGTGCTGCAACGGGATCTGCCGTCCCGGCAGAGGAGAAATTTTATTTCAGGGGAAGCCTGTCGGATATACAAAGAAAGAATTGTTGGATTTGAGACGTAAGGTTGGAATTGTATTTCAGGATCCGGATAACCAGTTATTTTCAGCAAGTGTGAAACAGGAAATTTCTTTTGGGATTCTGAATCTTGGTGTAACGGAAGCAGAGGCAGAGAAGGAAGTAAATCAAGTGATGGATTATCTGGAAATCACACCCTTTCGAGAGCGACCGGTGCATGCATTGAGCGGAGGTCAAAAAAAGCAGGTTTCTATCGCAGATATTCTGGTCATGCATCCGGAAGTGATTATTCTGGACGAACCCGCTGCCGCCCTGGACCCCAAACATACGAAATTGGTGAATGAGATTGTAGAGAAGATGACAGAGCGTGGAATTACTGTACTGATGGCAACGCATGATATAGATTATGCATTTGCATGGGCAGATGAAATTGTTTTGATGCATGAGGGAAGAGTTCTTCGACAGGGAAGCCCTGCTGTAATCTGCAGAGACAAAGAGGCACTTGCCATGACCAATCTGGAAGAACCGGCAGTTCTTCGGCTGTTTGACAGGCTGTGTAGGAGGGGAATACTGGATAAGGGGGCGAAGACGCCTTGTACATTGGAAGAATTGGAATGTTTGATCGGATAATGAGTGCAGGAAAGGAGAATAAAAATGGAAAAAAAGGCAATTCTTGTGGTGAGTTTTGGAACGAGTCATTTGGATACATTAGAGAAAACAATTCAGGTCATAGAGGAACAAATTCAGGGGATGTTTCCGGAGTATAAGGTTTACCGGGCATTTACAAGCCAGATGATTTTAAATAAACTCAGAAATGAAATGGGGATTCACTATTTTAATGTTTCAGAGGCAATGGAACAGATAGCAGAGGATGGAGTGGAAACAGTAATCGTACAGCCGACTCATATCATTCCTGGCAGTGAGAATGAAAAAATGCAAAGAGATTTGGAGAGGTACAAAGACAAATTTAAAAAGCTGTGTGTAGGAAAGCCAATGTTAAGTTGTACAGAGGATTATAAAAAAGCAATTCACGCGATTGTGGATGACATCCACATGGAAGAAGACGAAAGGCTGATTCTCATGGGGCATGGTTCAGAGCATCACGCAAATGCAGCTTATCCGGCATTGGAATATACATTCCATTCTTTGGGATATCATCATGTCTATGTAGGTACAGTGGAAGGATTTCCAGAACTGAAAGATGTTATGAATAAATTGGAGTCGGATGGAGCCAAAAAAGCGGTTCTGATCCCATTTATGTTCGTAGCAGGAGATCATGCAAAGAATGATATGGCGGGAGAAGAAGACTCCTGGAAAACGGAACTTGAAGAGGCTGGATATGAGGTTCGGTCAATCATTAAAGGTTTGGGTGAGATGCAGGGAATACGGAAAATTTTTCTGGAACACCTGGAAGAGCTTTTTTAAAAACATCGAAGAAGGCAGGAGGGAAAATCCTGTTTTGAGATTTTAATGGGAGGAAACTGAAAATGGAAGGTCTGCAGAGTGTATGGAAAGAACAGAAAAAAATGAAAATGGGATATACAACAGGAAGCTGTGCGGCTGCTGCGGCAAAGGCTGCCGCATATATGCTTCTTTCCGGTGAGGAAGTCCGACAGGTTTCTCTCATGACCCCCAAAGGAATCCGGTTATATCTGGATATTGAGGAAATCACAAGACATCCTGACTGCGTCCGGTGTGCCGTGAAAAAGGATGCCGGAGATGATCCGGATGTCACTCATGGCGTCTATGTTTATGCAGAAGTTTCCAGAATTGGGGGAACAGAAGTGGTATTAGACGGAGGTGCAGGTATAGGCAGGGTGACAAAGAAGGGAATGGAGCAGGCAATTGGTGAGGCGGCAATTAATAAAGTGCCACGCAGGATGATTCATGAGTCGGTGCAGGAGCAGAGAGAAAAATTCGGTTATATGGGAGGGCTTTCTGTTATCATTTCGATACCTGATGGCGTTAAACTTGCTTCCAAAACATTCAATCCAAGGTTAGGAATTGAAGGTGGAATTTCGGTTCTTGGAACAAGCGGGATCGTGGAGCCGATGAGTGAGAAAGCATTGACGGACACCATTTTTTTGGAAATGAAAATGCTTCGTGAAAGCGGATATCAATGGTGTTATCTGGTGCCTGGTAATTATGGAAGTGATTTTTTAACGGAAACTCTGGGATATGATGGAGAACTTGCTGTAAAATGCAGCAATTACATAGGAGAATCCATTGATGATGCAGTATGTCTCGGGATGAAAGGGATTTTACTCATTGGTCATGTAGGAAAGTTGATTAAGTTGGCGGCAGGTGTGATGAATACCCATTCTCGACAGGCAGACTGCCGAATGGAAGTATTTGCCTCTCATGCGGCAATGGCAGGAGCGGCGAAGGAAACGGTGTGTCGTATTATGCATTGTATTACAACAACTGAAGTGATAGAGCTGCTGCGAAAAGAAGGGATTCTTGAAGAAACAATGCGGACGGTGATGGAGAAACTTGAATTTTATCTGAAACATCGAGCGGGAGAGAGTCTGCAGATTGGAGCCATTGTTTTTTCAAATGAAGACGGGATTCTTGGCAGTACGACAGAAGCAGCGATGATTTTGGAGAGAATACAATGCAGTAGTTTGGAAAATCGGAGGAACGAGCAATAGGAGAATAAGGAATGAGTGGAATATTTTATGGTGTCGGAGTGGGGCCGGGAGACCCGGAACTTCTGACAATGAAAGCAGTGCGTGTGATAGAAGAATGCGATGTGATTGCAGTACCGGTTTCATCAAAAGACCTGACAGAACCAATATACGATATAACTGGGGAAGAACAAGTGTATGCAGAGTATTTGAAAAGATGTGCAGCATATCAGATTGTACAGAACGCGGGTGTCCACGTGCAGAAGAAAGCAAAGTTGTATCTTCCTATGCCAATGGTAAAAGATAAGATACAGCTTCAGAAAATTCACGATGCATGTGCAAAAAGTGTGGAGAAACTTTTAAAAGCGAGCAAGAATGCAGCATTTATTACGCTTGGCGATCCAACGGTTTATTCTACCTGTATGTATGTGTATAAACGGATTTACAGGAGTGGATATGAAACAAAAATCATTCCGGGAGTGCCTTCTTTTTGTGCAGCAGCAGCACGACTGGACATGAGTCTTGCAGAGAATAAGGAGGAACTTCATATCATCCCGGCTTCCTATGAAATCGAAGAGGGATTGAAATTGCGGGGAACTAAGGTATTGATGAAAGCAGGCAAAAAGATTCCATATGTGAAAAAGATAGTTCAGGAACAGGGGATGGAAATTCGGATGGTGGAAAATTGTGGAATGGAAACTGAAAAAGTGTATGAATCGGCAGATGAAATTCCAGATGAAGCGAGTTACTATTCTCTGTTCATTCTGAAGGAGAAGAAAGCTGGAATGAAAGAAGAGATGGGCGGAAAAAAATAAGATGGAAAAGAGACGAAACAGGAGGATGAACAGATGGTAGTATTTGTAGGTGCCGGACCGGGAGCGGAGGATTTGATTACGGTGCGCGGTCAGAAGCTTTTGCGGAAAGCAGATATTATTATTTACGCAGGCTCTTTAGTCAATCCAGAGCTTTTGGAAGTAAAAAAAGAAGGATGTGAAGTGCACAACAGTGCCTATATGACATTGGAAGAAGTTCTGGAAGTGATTCGAAAGGGGGAGAAGGAAGGAAAACAGATTGTACGTCTGCATACAGGAGACCCATGTCTGTACGGAGCAATCCGGGAGCAGATGGATGCACTGGAAGCAGAAGGAATTCAATATGAAGTATGCCCGGGAGTCAGCTCTTTTTGCGGAGCAGCAGCGGCACTCCGTGCAGAATACACATTGCCTGACATCTCACAGTCTGTTGTTATTACGAGAATGGCTGGAAGAACTCCGGTTCCGGAGCGGGAATCTATTCGGAGCTTTGCTTCACACCAGGCAACGATGGTCATATTTTTAAGTACAGGGATGCTTGAAGAATTACGAAGAGAATTGATGGCAGGAGGATATTCTGCAAAAACTCCGGCAGCAATTGTCTATAAAGCGACATGGCCGGAAGAAAAAGTACTTCACTGTACGGTGGAAACACTGGCACAGACAGCAGCGAAAGAAGAGATTACAAAAACTGCACTGATTATTGTAGGAAATATTCTGGAAGGAGAGTATCAGCGTTCACTGCTGTATCATCCGGAATTTACGACAGAATTCCGAAAGGGGAGAAAGGAAATAACGCAGGATGAATAAAGTATATGTTGTAGGAATCGGGCCGGGAGCAGGAAAACAGATGACCGCAGAAGCACAGGAAATTCTGGCTCTCTGTGATACAATTGTGGGATATACAGTTTATGTAGATTTGGTAAAAGAACAGTTTTCGGATAAATTATTTCTGACTACGCCGATGAAGCGGGAAGTGGAGCGCTGCCGGATGGCATTAGAAGAAGCAAAAACTGGAAAAGATGTAGCAATGATTTGCAGCGGTGATGCCGGAGTTTATGGGATGGCGGGATTGATGTATGAAACAGGTGTAGATTTCCCGGAGGTAGAAATTGAAATCGTACCGGGAATTACAGCTGCAATGGGAGGTGCCGCAGTATTGGGAGCACCACTGATTCATGATTTTGCAGTAATTAGTCTGAGTGATTTGCTGACTCCGTGGGAGAAAATCGAAAAACGTCTTAAAGCAGCGGCTATGGCAGATTTTGTTATTTGTCTTTATAATCCTTCCAGCCGGAAAAGGCATGATTATCTGAAGAGGGCATGTGAATATATGCTGGAATATAAGAGGGAAGATACAGTCTGCGGAATTGTGCGTAATATTGGAAGAGAAGGTGAAACTTCGGAAATTCTGACATTGAAAGAATTAAAAGATACACAGGTGGATATGTTTACAACAGTGTTTGTGGGCAATGATGAAACAAAAGAACTGAACGGGCGGATGGTGACGCCGAGAGGATATCGGAATGTGTAAGGAAAAGCGAAAAATCTGGCTGATTGGAATCGGAATGGGAACGAAAGAATTACTGACAAGAGAAGCAGAAGAAGCAGTAAAATCCAGTGACTGCATCATTGGAGCAAATCGGATGATTCAGATGTTTCGGGATATGAATAAGCCCTGTATTTCAGAATATAAACCGGAGCGTATTAGGGAATATATTGAAAAGAACAGACAGTATCAGACCATTGCCATTGTGCTTTCCGGAGATGTCGGATTTTACAGTGGGGCAAAGAAGCTGGAAACCGTTTTACAGGACAGCGAAAAGAGCAGTGAGTATGAGATACAAAGAATTCCTGGAATCTCCTCTGTGGTATATCTGGCAGCGGCACTGCATACATCCTGGGAGGATGCAGTGCTTTTGAGCATGCATGGCCGACATCAGAATTTTATTCATACAGTGCTTCATAATCGGAAAACTATCTTGCTTTTGGGCGAGAAAGAATGTGGAAAGCTTATTGTGGAAAAGACAGCATACTATGGACTTTCCGGCTTGAAAATACATATTGGTAAGAATTTTTCTTATCCGGAAGAGTCCATTGTTACGAAATGGATGCAGGAAGTGACAGAGGAAGACCTTACAGGTCTGTGTGTTGTAATGATTGAAAATCCGTATCCGGAAACGAGAGTATGCAGACATATTCGGGATGAGGAGTTTTTGCGGGGAGAGGTTCCCATGACAAAAGAAGAAGTACGCACAATCTGTCTGGCAAAGCTGAAATTGATGGAGGATGCGGTTCTTTATGATGTGGGAGCAGGCACCGGCTCCATTGCGGTGGAGGCTGCCCTGCAGTCTGGCGGTATTCGTGTATATGCGGTGGAAAAGAACCCAAAAGGAGTGGAATTAATCCGTCAGAACAGCAGGAAATTTCGGACAGACCAGGTGACAGTCATCGAGGGGACAGCTCCCGAAGTGCTGGAAAATTTAGAAGCACCGACTCATGTATTTATCGGCGGAAGCTCTGGTAATCTGAAGGAAATTTTAAGCTGTGTAAAACGGAAGAATCCAGACGTTCGGATTGTTTTAACCAGTATTTCGCTGGATACGATGAAAGAGGTGATGGAAGCAGTAGAAGAGAAGATTCTGCGTGAGCCTGAAATCGTACAGATTACTGCGGCAAAGTCAAGAAAATTGGGACGGCATCATATGATGACCGGACAGAATCCAATTTATATTATTTCGGAGGAACAAGTGTGAAAATTCCAAGAGTTCTGATTACTGCAGCTTCCAGTGGAAGTGGGAAAACAGTGATTTCCTGCGGTTTGATGGAGGCATTAAAACAGAAAAAATTACAGGTCGTATCCTGCAAATGTGGACCCGATTACATAGACCCGATGTTTCATAGGGAAGTATTGGGGATTGAATCGGAAAATTTGGATTTATTTTTTAATCAAAAAGAACAATTAAGACAACTGTTTTTACGCCATGCAAAGGAAGCGGATATTGCAGTTATAGAAGGTGTAATGGGCTATTATGATGGAATGGGGCTGAATACGGAAACGGCAAGTTCCTATGACGTAGCGGCAACTTTGGAAATACCGGCAGTGCTGGTTCTCCCATGTAGGGGAATGGCATTGTCTGCGGCAGCGCTGGTGAAAGGGTTTCTGGAATTTAAACCAGACAGTAATATCCGGGGGATTCTTTTAAACCGGATTTCTGCCATGCTCTATCCAAAGATGAAAGAGATGCTGGAAACAGAGTTAAAAAAAGCAGGATATGAAGTAAAGGTGCTGGGATATGTTCCAGAACAGGATGTTTTTAGATTAGAAAGCCGACATCTTGGCCTGGTAACCCCAAAAGAAATTGAAAGTTTGCAAGGTCAGTTGAAAAAAGCAGGAGAAATTTTATCGGAAACGGTAGATTTGGACGGATTGTTGGAAATTGCATCTACAGCACCGGATATAAGCATTCCTTACGGGCAGGAAGAAACAGAAGGAAATTGTATAGAAAAAGTACGGATTGGTGTGGCAAGGGATGCAGCATTCGGATTTTATTATAAAGACAATCTGGAATTATTAAGGGAGCTGGGTTGTGAAATTGTGGAATTTAGTCCATTGAAAGATCATGAGCTTCCGAAAGGAATTCAGGGCCTGATTCTAGGTGGTGGATACCCGGAGCTGTATGCAAAAGAGTTGAGTCAGAATCAGAAAATGCTGGATTCAATCCGTTTTGCTGTGAGGAATAAAATGCCATGTCATGCGGAATGCGGAGGATTTTTGTATTTGCAGGAATCTTTACAGGATAAGGCAGGAAAGAGCTGGAAAATGACAGGAGTGATTCCCGGAGTGGCCTTTCCAACAGGAAAGTTAGTACGTTTTGGATACATACAGCTAAAGAGTAAAAAAGACGGAGCCTTTTTGAAGATGGGAGAAAGTATCCGTGGGCATGAATTTCATTACTGGGACAGCACGAACAACGGAGAAGATGCAAAGGCTTACAAACCGGATGGGAAGCGTTCCTGGGAATGCATTCATGTGGATGAGAATTTGTTTGCAGGATTTCCACATCTGTCATATCGGTCAAATCCAGAGTTTGCGATACGGTTCGTACAGGCGGCAAAGAGGTATGGAAACAGGAAAGAAGGATGAAAATGACACTGAAAGAACTGAAAGAGGCAATTAAACCAGCTGACAGAGAGAGTATGGAGGAAGCAAAACAGCATTGGATGACAGTTGCAAAACCGTTGTTTAGTCTGGGGAAGCTGGAGGATGCAATTATTCGGATTGCAGGAATGAAACGAACGCCGGACTATACACTCGAAAAGAAAGGTCTGGTTATTATGTGTGCCGATAATGGTGTGGTAGAAGAAGGAGTGACCCAGACCGGGCAGGAAGTAACGGCAATGGTTGCGGATAATTTCTCAAAAGGAGACACCAGCGTCTGTATTATGAGTGAAGTGGCAGGTGTAGATGTGTTTCCTGTAGATATTGGGATGGCACGTGATGTACCGTCAGTAACGAAGCCTGAGAAGAAAGTGGCGTATGGGACAAAAAATTTTCTGAAGGAATCTGCAATGACAAGAGAAGAAGTCTGGCAGGGAATTGAAACAGGAATCCAAATGGTTCGGCATCTAAAAGAAAAGGGATATAGGATTTTGGCTACCGGAGAAATGGGAATTGGAAATACTACGACCAGCAGTGCGGTAGCATCTGTGTTACTCCAAAAACCAGTGGCAGAAGTGACCGGACGTGGAGCTGGATTGACAAGCAGCGGGCTGGAGCGCAAGATTGCTGTGATTGAAGCAGCAATTGAAAAACACAGACCGGATGAAAAGGATGTGTTGGATGTGCTGGCAAAGGTCGGAGGTCTGGATATTGCAGGTTTGACAGGTGTATTTCTGGGAGGCGCGCTGTATCAGATACCGGTTATCATTGATGGATTTATTTCTTCTGTCGCAGCACTTTGTGCGGTCAGACTGATATCGGAGGTACAGGATTATATTCTGCCGTCCCATGTATCAAAAGAGCCAGCGGGGCAAATGCTTCTGGAGGTACTGCACATGTCACCTTTTGTGACATGTGACATGAATTTAGGAGAGGGAAGTGGTGCAGTTGCCGTTATGCCGCTTCTGGAAATGGGGCTTCAGGTATACCGCCGAATGACTACATTTGAAAAGGCGAAGATTGAACAATATGAGGTGCTAAAATGAATTTGATACAGTCATTGGTGATTGCGATGTCCATGTATTCCAAAATCCCCATGCCAAAAGTAGAATGGAATGAAAAGAATATGAAATATGCGATGTGTTTTTTTCCTTTGGCAGGGGGAATCATCGGGGTCTGTATCTGGGGAATCGGAACGCTGCTGCTTACTTCTTCCTGCGGGCCTTTGTTTTTTGCGGGTGTTATGACTATGATCCCGGTTTTAATTACCGGAGGAATCCATATGGACGGGTTTATGGATACAATGGATGCATTAAGTTCTTATGGAGAGAGGGAGAAGAAATTAGCAATCCTGAAAGACTCTCATGCCGGAGCTTTTGCAATTTTGGGTCTTGGATGTTATTTGGTATGGAGTCTTGCGGTTTGGAGTGAGGTGACGGTAAAGATGCTTCCGGTGATAGGAGCTGGATTTGTATTATCTCGTTCTATGAGCGGATTTTCGGTGATGAATTTCCCCTCTGCAAGAAAAGACGGGCTTGGAAGAACTTTTCAGGAGCAGGCACATCAAAAACGAGTATCCAAAGTCATGATTTTGTATTTTTTGGCAGCAACGGTGGTGATGTTGTTCTTTAGTCCGGTACAGGGAGGGGCTGCATTGCTGGCAGCTTTGATTGTTTTTGGGTATTACAGGCAGATGGCATTGAAACAGTTCGGTGGAATGACGGGCGACCTGGCGGGATATTTCCTGCAGCTGTGTGAGCTGGCAATGGTGACAGGTGTTGTATTAGCAGGAGGTGCGCTATGGAGGTAAGTTTCATCCGGCATTTTCAGACACAGGGAAATAGAGAACGACGGTATATTGGGTGTACGGATGAGTCCATTTTAATGACAGAAATTAGTAAAGGGCAGTATAAACTGTATCCTCCGGCAGAGATTCTCATATCCAGTCCTATGCTTCGGTGCAGGGAGACAGCAGAACTTCTATATAAAAGAACGCCGGATTTAGTTTGTGAAAAATTGAAAGAAACGGATTTTGGAAGTTTTGAAGGAAAAAACTATGAAGAACTTAAAGATGACCCACAGTATCAGCAATGGTTGGAATCCAATGGAACGATGCCGTTTCCAGAAGGAGAATCCCATCTGGAATTTTTAAAAAGAAGCCGGGAGGGATTTGAAATAGTTGTGGAAGACTTGATAAAAAAAGGCTGTAATCAAGCAGTGTTTGTTGTACATGGAGGAACTATTATGGCAATCTTGTCGGGATATTCTGATTCGGAGAGTGAATTTTATGACTGGCAGATAGAAAATGGAAACGGGTATCGGGCATATCTGGATGAGGATTCCTGGAAAGAGGGGAAAAGAAAATTGACCGGAATGGAGAAATTATGGTGACATTGCTTGCATGTGTAACAGGAGTAATATTGGACTGGATATTTGGAGACCCATATTGGCTTTATCATCCCATACGTCTCATCGGTGTATGGATTTCATTTTTGGAAAAATTACTCAGAAAAATGATGGGCACGACAAAAAGAGGACAGTTTTTCGCAGGAGTAATTCTCTGGGTTCTTATAGCGGGAGTTTCCACACTGGTGCCTTTGGCATTATTGGAGACAGCAGACAAGATTCATCCAGTTCTGCGTTTCCTCCTGGAATGTTTTTGGTGCTATCAGCTTTTGGCAGCACACTCCCTGTCCTGTGAAAGCAGGAAGGTATATTACTGTCTGAAGCAGAAAGATATAGAAGGTGCAAGAAAAGCGGTTTCCATGATTGTGGGAAGAGATACTTGTTCTTTGACAGAAACGGGTATTACGAAAGCAGCGGTGGAGACGGTGGCCGAAAATACATCAGACGGAGTAATTGCGCCGCTTTTATTTCTGTTGCTTGGTGGTGCGCCTCTTGGATTTTTTTATAAGGCAGTGAATACGATGGATTCCATGTTGGGGTATAAAAATGAGCAGTATCTATATTTTGGGAGGGCAGCAGCCAGGTTGGATGATATCATGAATTATTTTCCTGCAAGAATTTCTGCGGTGCTCATGATGGTAACAGCATTTCTGACAGGAATGGATGGAAAAAATGCCTG
>CASERA010000277.1 GCA_949290175.1 uncultured Ruminococcus sp. | reverse complement strand
CCTTTTTGAAGCGGTAGAGCTTGATATGGAAATACCGGCGGAGTTCTATCAGGCGGTTGCCACAATTTTAGCGGTAGTCTATAACATGAGGAAAAAAAAGCCGCTTAAATAACAAAGAAGGTTTTAGAAAGACAGTTACTATAATGAACAGGAGAAGATATGGTAATTCTGGAAAATGTAGAGAAAAGATATTCAGATGGGACGGCATTGGATGGAATCAGTCTGCATATTAAAAAAGGAGAATTTGTATTTCTGACAGGACCCAGTGGTGCAGGGAAGACTACACTGATAAATCTGCTTCTCAAGGATTTAGAACCGGACTGTGGCAGAATTGTAGTCAACGGTATTGATATTGGGAAAGTAACACCACATTATCTGTATCGCTACCGGAGGATTCTTGGAGTGGTTTTTCAGGATTTTCGATTGATTCCCGAATGGACTGTCTATGAAAATGTAGCGTTTGCTCAGCGTGTTATTGGAGTATCTTCACGTAATATTGCGGATCATGTCATGGAAGTTCTTACGATGGTAGGTTTGGACAACAAGGCGAAGAACTATCCGAGAGAACTATCCGGCGGGGAGATGCAGAGAGTGGCAATTGCCCGTGCAATTATCAATAAGCCTTATCTGCTTCTGGCAGATGAGCCGACCAGAAATTTAGACAGACTCAATGCAATTGAAATTATTAAGATTATGGAGCAAATTAATCGAAGAGGAACAACAGTGATTGTGACAACACATAATCGTGAGATTGTAAATGCCTTGAGAAAACGGGTGGTCACGCTGGATAAAGGCAAAGTAATCAACGACTGTGGGCATGGAAGGTATATGTGTTCCGGGACAGATGATATATAGTCCCTATATATGGACTATTAAATAGAAAAATGCTATACTTTTAAATAGTGTATAAATGTTCCGGATTAAGAAGAAAAGGAGGGGGTTGATATGTTTATAGTGCCAATCAGCAGGATGCCGGGAATAGAATCTTTAGAAAAGATTTCTGGAGCAGATGAAGCAATGCAGAAAACTTCCGGAAAGAATTTTGAGAGTGTGCTGGGGGATGCAATCAAGCAAGTCGAGGAGGCACAGCAGGCTTCGGATGAGGCAGATGAATTACTGGCAACAGGCGGGATTGATGATTTACATACAGCTATGATTTTGGCAGAACAAAGTTCTGCTGCAGTTGAATTTACGACACAGCTTACAAGCAGGGTTGTTAATGCGTACAACCAGATTATGAATATGCAGATATAACAAGAAATCATGCAGTCAGAAAAATAAGGGATGAGATAGCGGCAGATTATGAGTGTAACAGATAAACTGAAAAAGAAGATAGAAGAGAATCAGAAGTTGAATGCTGCATTGGAAAAAGCGCAAAAGACGACAAAAGAAAAAAAGGGAATAGTAATTTTTGTAATAGCTGCAGTTATAATAGCACTTATAGTAACTATAGTTATTAATATGAATAAAGGTGAATATGAAGTTTTATTTCCGGGGATGAGCCAGGAGGAAAATATAGAGGTGTATGCCGTTTTGCAGAGCAGAAATGTGGATGTACAAAGGAATGCAGACGGTGAAGTTATGGTGAATTCCAACGAGCTTGGAAATATCATGCTGGATATGTCGGCGCTTGGTTACCCTAAAACTACATTGCCTTTTGATATTTTTTCAGATAATACAGGATTTACGACAACAGAGTTTGAGAAGAAGCAGTATCTGCTTTTAAATCTTCAAGACAGGATAGAGCGGACTCTGAAAGATATGTCAGGAGTAAGCAATGCCATTGTGACACTGAATGTTCCGGATGAGGAGACTTATGTGTGGGATGAAGCGGAATCTGACAGTACAGGTTCTGTTTCATTGACGCTGACTCCCGGATATGAACTTTCGGCAGAAAAGGTATCTGCAATTAAGAATCTGATTGCGGGCAGTGTACCGAATATGCTTCCGGAGAATGTAACAGTGGTAAATGCAGATACCATGCAGGAATTTGAGGCAGACAGCTCTGAATATGATGGTTTGCAAGGGCTGGACAGGTTAGACTTTGAAGCCAAGGTAGAGTCCAGG